>JAOUFX010000611.1 GCA_029857975.1 Deltaproteobacteria bacterium
AGATTTTCTTCTGCTTCACCATCGAAGCCGATGGATTTTTGAAACATATGGTACGCAACATCGTGGGAACGCTGGTGGAGGTGGGCCAAGGGAAGATCTCCCGGGAAGAATTTCAGAGAATCCTTGACGTCAAGGACCGGCGTCAGGCTGGCATGACGGCTCCGCCTCAAGGACTTTTCTTGCTGGAAGTAAAATATTGAGCAGGGGAATATTGCCATCTTCCTTCCTTGATGCTATAAAAGTTTTAAATCTTTTTACTTCTTTTTAATTTTTCCTTTTCAACTCTGCGGTCTCCGCGGTGAATGAAGTCATAAATTCTTAGAGGAGGAAACCAATGAGCCTAAGCGATGTTAAACGGTATGACCGGGAATACGTCATGCATTCCTGGAGCGTACAATCGGCCCTGGATCCTTTGGCCATCTCTAAAACCCAAGGAGTTTACATGTGGGATGAAAACGGGAAACGCTATGTAGATATGACATCCCAACTGATGAACCAGAACATCGGCCACCAGCACCCCAGGGTTGTAGAAGCCATCAGGAATCAGGCCGAGAAGGTCTGCTTTGTTGCCCCCGGCTTGGCCTACGAGTCCCGATCCTTCCTGGGAAAGGCTTTGGCGGAAGTCACTCCCGGCGATCTGAAAAAATTCTTTTTTACTCTCGGCGGGGCCGACGCCAACGAAAATGCCGTAAAAATGGCCCGGGCCTACACCAGGAAATGGAAAATCGTCACCCGCTACCGTTCCTATCACGGGGCTACTTATGGGGCCATTGCTTTAACGGGAGATCCGCGGCGACCGCCCGTTGAACCCGCCATGCCCGGGGTGGTTCGGGTTTTCGATCCTTACTGTTACCGATGTTCATTCGGGCTTACTTACCCTGCATGCGATCTTCGTTGCGCGACATCCGTGGCCGAAGTCATTCAGTACGAAACGCCGGAGACCGTGGCGGCCGTCCTGGTGGAGACGGTGGTGGGCAGTAATGGTCTCATCGTTCCCCCCGATGGGTACATGCAGCGACTGCGGGAGATCTGCACGCAAAACGGGGTGTTGCTGATTGCCGATGAAGTCATGTGTGGATTTGGGCGAACGGGAAAGTGGTTTGGCGTGGACCATTGGCAGGTCATCCCGGATATGATGACGATGGCCAAAGGTTTGACTTCCGGATATGTGCCTCTGGGCGCCGTGGCCCTTTCCAAAAAAATTACGGATGTATTAGACAAGCAGATGCTTTACGCCGGCTTAACCTACAATGCCCATCCTCTGGCTTGCGGCGCTGCCATCGCCACTTTGCAGGTGTACAAAGAAGATAAACTGATAGAGAACACCGTGGCCATGGGTGCCATGGTCCGGCAGGAACTTGCCGCCATGAAAGCCAAGCACCGGAGCGTAGGAGATACCCGGGGGATCGGGCTTTTCTGGGTCATTGAATTGGTTAAAGACAAAAAAACCCGCGAGCCGTTGGTCAAGTGGAATGCCATGGGGGCGGAGGCGGCGATCAGCCGGGAGATCAACAAACGTTTGCTGGAAGGAGGCGTTTATACCACCGTGCGCTGGAATTTCTTATTCATTGCCCCTCCTCTTTGCATCACGGAGGAAGAACTTCGAGAGGGATTAAGGGTGATCGATAAAGTGTTGGAGTATGCGGATTCGCAGGCCGGGTAAAAAAGTGATCAGTAATCAGTGAGCAGTGATCCGTAAAGAAAAAGTTTGAGCTGATAGCTGAACACTATAAGCAAAAGAAGGGTTGGATGAAGACCAAGAACGGGAAAACACACTCATGGCCCAAGGAAATGATTGCTGAGGTCATCCTCTGGGGTGGAAATATCCTTACCATGGACTCCAGGAAGCCGAAAGCCCAGGCTGTAGCCATTAAAGGTGGCCGGTTTTTAAAAGTGGGCAGGGATGTAGAAATCAAAGCGCTTGCCGGAGGAAAGACTAAAACCATTGCCCTCAAAGGACGGACGGTTACGCCGGGGTTTATCGATGCCCATCAACATTTGTCCCAGGTGGGAACAAACCTCCTGCAAATTGATTGCAACCCGAAACTCTGTAGGTCCATTACTCATATCCAGCGGGTCGTCCAGAAGGAAGCCGAACGCAAGCCGCCGGGAGAGTGGATCCGGGGCGTGGGCTACGATGACACCAAAACAAATGACCAACGCCTTTTGAACCGCTGGGATCTTGATGAAGTTTCCCCCGACCACCCGGTGTTTATCCAACACGTGAGCGGCCACTGGGGGGTAACGAATAGCAAAGGGTTGCAAGCCGGGGGCGTTGGCGAAGATTCCCCCGATCCGAAAGGAGGAGCCTACGGGCGCGATCCTCAAACCGAGAAGTTGAATGGTATCCTTTATGAGCAGGCGGAGTTTGCCTATATTTTTGAGGGTATGACCGGCCAGCCTCCGATCATTCCTCCCTTTTCTTTGTCGGATCGAATAAAAGGTTTACGCATCGCCTGTGACCAATACCTGGCTGCGGGAATTACCAGTGTAAACGATGCCTTGGTTTCGGCGATGACCCTGGACACCTACCAGGAAGTATGGAAAAACAGGGAACTCAGGTTGCGCGTCTATATGCTCATCACCTATGAATATCTTCCCCACCTCCAGGCCCTGTGCCTGAAGACAGGCTTTGGGGATGAATGGCTGAAGATTGGCGGGATCAAGATCATTGCCGATGGGGCCATTGCCGGCCGCACGGCCTTCCTCTCTGCACCGTACGTTGGGACCCAGCAAAAGGGGATTCTGGTCGCGGAATCCGCGGAGGCCTTGCATGCATCCATCCTGAGGGGTCATCAGGCCGGATTCCAGGTCTGTGTTCATGCCAACGGGGATCGAGCCATTGAGATGACCCTGGATGGGTTTGAAAAAGCCCTGCGTCAATATCCCCGAAAAGACCACCGCCACCGCCTGGAACACTGCACGGTGGTGAACCGGGCAATCCTGAAGCGCATGAAGAAACTCAAACTTTTGGCCGTCCCCTTTGGCTCCTATATCCACCACCACGGGGAAAAGATGATTCCCCATTATGGCCGGGAACGGGTGGAAATGATGTTCGCCCACCGTTCTTTCCTGGATTACGGCATCCCGGTTTCCGGGAGCTCGGATAATCCCTGTGGG
>JAOUFX010000613.1 GCA_029857975.1 Deltaproteobacteria bacterium
CCGGTTCCAGACCCGCCAGGTCTGTTTCCACTTTTGAAAAATTCTTGAGATTCAAAATTGCCTTCATCCAGGTAAAAACACTTCCGCCTTCGCTCAATGCGCCGCCGAGCAGCGAACGTCGCTCATCCACGCGGTAATTCCATAAGCCACGGGGGAGATGATCAACCAGTTTATTCATGACCACCCGCAGAGCACTGGTCGTACCCACGGTTAAGGCCACCCGGGCGGGAGACAGGCACCCACTACCAATATTGGCCGTGGCTCCGTCACCCACTGCTGGAAACCAGGGCAACCGGCGCAGAGCCGGCCAACGGGCCGCAAACCGGGGCCGGAGGCCTTGCCGAGGAATGTTTACATCCGAAAGCGGAGAAAGTTGTTCCACCCCCACGGGGAGCCGGGCAAGAAGTTTTGCATCCCAGACCAGTTGGCGGCGGTTAAGTAAGCCGGTCCAGGAAGCCACCGAGTAACTTACCGCCGTTGTCCCGAAGAGTTTCAACTCCATATACTCGCCAATGGATATCCAGCGGGCTGCCCGGCGGAAAAGATCGGGCTGGCGGCTAAATAACCAGCGCAAACGGGCCGGCAAATAACTGGAGTGGAAATGGCACCCCGTGCGATCATGGATAGCGGCTTCGTCAAAATCAGTTTTCAGCCCGGCTATTGCCGATTCGGCCCGGGTGTCGGCATAGGTGGTGAGCGGCGTTACGGCTTGGTTCTTCTTGTCCACCCCCAAAATATTGTTGACGAAGGTGCAAGCGGCCACCCCGGCAATTCTCCCGGCCAATGGACGGGCTTTGCCCATTAATCGGTCCAGGCAGCCAAAGACCCGCTGCAACAGAAGGTCGGGGTCCGCCTCGGAAGCGCCTTCGCCGGTCGTCCTGATCTCATTGGCCTGACGGGCCTCCAATCCTTCCAACGCCCGGCCCAACCGGTCAAAGAGTGCGGTGCGCACAGAAGATGTGCCGATGTCGATCGTCAGGATGAGGGGATCCTCGGCCCCACTTGAGGGGGTGGTGGGCAAGGGCAATTCTGAAGGGCAGATGGCAGATGGCGGCATTTTCATTCTTTCTTCTTCCGGTTTTCGCGCAATTCATTGGCCATGGCTTTTATCTCGGTTAAGGTGCGCTGCATTTCACTCCATCCGTACCACAATGTATAGTCGGGGTTGGCATGAAAGGCCCCCTGGAAAGCTCTCATGCGGTATTCCAAAAACATCACAAATAGTTTTTGCTCAATCACAGTCGGAGCATCGTGGAAGGTGAGCAGGTCGGGGAAGGCATAAGCGTAGTTTTTAGGTTGGGCCAGAAGGCCTTCTTGGTACAAAGTCGCCACCGTGCGAATTGCTTCGGCCATCAGGCGGTCCGCTTCTTTGACCATCTGATCCCCTTTGGCCAGCTCTCCCCTGGCAAAGTTAATCGAATGACATTGATTACAGATTTTGATCATTTTATTCCGTTCCTTTTGCCAGGCCTCCTCGGTTAAACGGGCAACATCAGCGGCTTTTACCACATCCAGCCGGGCAGTCGGTTTCCCGTTTGGGTCGAGTACCCCCAGGGCCTGGAGGATCGTGGCGCGATCGGCAGCCCATTGATTATCTTCCGGCATCGGCAGTCGCACAGCCAAAAATCCCCAGCCGGTCCGGACCTCATGATGCCCTTCATGCATATGGCAGGTTTGGCAGCGGGGGGCGGCGACGGTTTCGGGTAGAGTTTTATTTTGCTTCAACAGATAGCGAACGCCATGTTTGGAAGATGAATACATTTCCCACTGGGGATGGTCAAATCCCATATGGCAGGTTTGGCAGGCTTGGGGTTGGCGGGCTTCTTGAACGGAAAAGATATGGCGGGTATGGCAGGCATCACAGGAAGCGATGCCAAACCCCGGGCCGCTCTTTTTCAATTCTTTTTTCTCCGCTTCGGTCTTCAGCCCGATTTTGTGACATCCCCCACAGCCTTTCATCCCCTCCGTCGTGGCCATCGGCTGCCAGTGAATCGTGGGCATGGCTTTCATCGCGGCCCAGGCGGCGGCGTGCTTCCCGCTCTTGAATTGTTGCATCCGCCCTTCGTGACAGGTGGCGCAAACCTCCGGAGCCAGAATTTGGGCTTGGGCCACATCCTGGCTGGACTTATGCAGGTCTCCGTGGCAAACCGAGCATTCGATGCCACTCTGGCTATGCTTGCTCAGCTGCCAATCAGAGACGATACTCGGAGTAACCTTTTTATGGCAGTCGACGCAAACCTCTGAAGCTACAGAAGCACTGGGAAAGAAAGACAAGCTGAATAGCATCAGGATCCAAGATCTCTTCATCTTCTTCCACCTCCCATTTTACTAAAACCTAACCAAGGCGATTCACCACCTTTTCTTTGCTTTACTCGCCTCGACTGCCTTCCACAGGCTCGGGCCCCGAGCTTGTTGAGGGGAGCTCGCCGCAGTCTGTGCCCTCGTTAAGCGGAAAGAATACGACATTTTAGCTTACGAATTTATTATATGAGAACAAAGAAAAAAAAGGGACTAACGTTTTGAACCCTCTAAGTTAAAACCCGAGTTGGATAGAATGGATTCGACCAACTCTAAAATTTCCTCATTGGTGGATGAGCCTTTGACCAGGAAATAATCGGCTCCCCGCTCATAAGCCGCCTGGCGATATTCCGGTAAATCAAAACTGGTCAGGATTATCACCATGATCTCAGGATAACGCGATTTTATTTTTTGGGTGAGAGCAAGCCCGTTTTCTCCGGGAATTTTAATGTCCATGAAGATGAGGTCGGGGAGAAGGGTTTCAATTTTGGGGAGTACTTCTTGGCCGGCGGATGCCTCGGCGATGATCATGGCGGGAAATCGTGCGCTCAAGCTCTCCAGGAGGGTTTGGCGAAAGGTGGCATTATCTTCCACAATTAATGTTCTAAACCAGCGCCCGGAATCTCCCATGGACCTCCCCGCAGGGGGAAAAAGTATTGTAACCACTTTACTAACGCCCAGGGGTATGGTAAATAGGGTATAAACTGTATTTAACTGGGTTTCGTACTGTATTTGTAAACCCTGAAAAAGTAGGGGTTGGCCCTGTTGACCAAGGAAAGAGGGTAAGCTTTTAAAAAACGTCCGACCCGGGGGTAAATT
>JAOUFX010000614.1 GCA_029857975.1 Deltaproteobacteria bacterium
TCATCATCTACTTGATCTCCGCTGTGGCCGAGTGCAGCCGAACTCCCTTTGACCTGACGGAATGTGAGAATGAGCTGGTGGCCGGATACCAGACCGAATACAGTTCGATGAAGTTCGGCTTGTATTACCTGGCGGAATATGCCCACATCCTGGTGGTCAGTTCGCTGGCCGTCACCCTTTTCTTCGGGGGCTGGCACGGTCCTTTGCTGCCACCGATAATTTGGTTCCTGATTAAAGTCTTCATCTTTATATTTTGCTTCATCTGGATCCGGGCAACTTATCCCCGTTTCCGTTATGATCAATTGATGAAATTCGGCTGGAAGGTTCTTTTCCCTTTATCTCTCTTGAACATTCTGATCACAGCCGGGGTTATGTCCTTCCTGGCTTAAGAGAAGTTGGTCAGAGAAATGCCTTAGGGCAATAGATTGAATTCAAGTCGGCGAGGATAGCGATGATCAAACCGTTGCTGAAAGGATTGGGGTTAACATTGCGCACCTTCTTCACCCGTCCAGTGACCCTCCAGTATCCGGAGGAGAAGATGGTTATGTACCCCCGCTTCCGCGGCCTGCATGAGCTGACGCGGGATGGAGATGGAAAAATCAACTGTGTGGCCTGCGAGCTCTGCGCGGCGGTCTGTCCGGCCAATTGCATCCGGGTAGAGCCGGCGGAAGGGCCAACCCATCAACGTTTTCCAAAAGTCTACGAGATCGACCTCTTGCGTTGCATCTTTTGCGGTTTTTGCCAGGAAGCCTGCCCTTACGGGGCGATCATTCTCCGGGAGAATTACGAGACCGCCAATTACACCCGGAAGGACCTGCTATACGACCGGGATAAACTTTTCCACGCCTATCAGAAATAGGGAGGCCTGTGCCCATGTTTGAAATGTTTTTTTTCATCCTGCTGGCCGTGGGGACCACGATCACGGCCATCTTGGTTATCGTCCAGCGTAATCCTGTGGCCAGCGCCATTTACTTAATCATCACTTTTTTCTGCTTGGCCGGTATTTACCTGCTGCTCAATGCCCAGTTTATCGCCATCATCCAGGTCTTGGTCTATGCGGGCGCCATTATGGTTCTTTTCCTCTTTGTGATCATGCTCCTCAACCTGGAAAAGGAGAAAAAAATTATTACCCGCCACAGGCTGCAAAAGGGGGTGGGAGTTTTTTTAGGGGTGATCCTGCTGGCCCAGATTGGCATGATATTCAATTCCGTCCTTTTAGAGGGGGGGAAAGGAAATTTTCCACCGGAAAAAGTCGCCGCCATGGGCAATACCGAGGTGGTGGCCCGGCTGCTGTTTACCGATTTCCTGCTGCCCTTTGAGATTACTTCGATCCTCCTACTGGTGGCGATTATCGGCGCCATCGTCCTGGCCAAGAAACAGATTTGATCGAGACAGAATTCAGAATACAGGAGGCAGAAGTCAGAAGAAAAATTGTTAGCTGCATTTATTCTGGATTCTGTTTTTAGAGGAGTTAAAAATGGTTTCTTTATCCAGTTATCTGATTTTGAGTGCGATTCTCTTCAGCATAGGTGTGGTGGGTTTCTTAGTGCGGCGGAACACCCTCGTGATTTTCATGTCCATTGAACTCATGCTGAACGGCGCCAACTTAGCTTTTGTAGCCTTTTCCCGCTTTTTAAATTCCATGGACGGGCAGATCTTTGTCTTTTTCGTCATGTCCGTGGCAGCCGCTGAAGCCGCGGTGGGCCTGGCGATCATCATGGCCATATACCGCACCAAAGAAACGGTCAATGCCGACGAAATGAATTTGATGAAATGGTAAAAAAAAGCTCATAGCTCATGGCTGATAGCTCATAGCCAAGGCGGGGTTTTTCATGAGCTATGTAAAGGAGATTTGAGGATGCTGGACTATGTAGGTTTGATTCCTTTATTTCCGGCGATCGGATTTGCGATTAACCTCTTTTTCGGGAGGCGGATGTCCAAAGGGGCCGTGGGTTTCACCGCCTGCGCCGCAATCGGGCTTTCCTTTCTTGTCTCTCTCCTAATCTTCGCCGACTTGCTCAAGCTGGCCCCGGCCAACCGCTCGGTGGAAAAGATCCTTTACACCTGGATCCTTTCCGGAGAATTTCAAGCCTCCATCGGCTTCCTGGTCGATCCTCTCTCCGTGGTCATGATGATGGTCGTCTCCGGCGTTTCCTTCATTATTCACGTTTACTCCCATGGATATATGCATGATGACCGGGACTTTCCCCGTTATTTTACCTATTTAAATCTCTTCGTCTTTTTCATGCTGGTCTTGGTATCCGCGAATAATTTCCTCCTGATGTTCGTAGGTTGGGAGGGGGTGGGTCTTTGCTCCTACTTTTTAATCGGGTTTTGGTACGAGAAAAAATCCGCATCGGATGCCGGCAAAAAAGCTTTCATTGTCAACCGGATTGGAGATTATGGGTTCCTTCTGGCCATCTTTTTACTTTTTGTGACCTTCGGGACCATTGATTTCAAGGCGGTCTTTGCCGCGGCTCCGGAGAAATTTGCCGTCGGCAGCGGGATCATTACCCTGATCACTCTGCTTTTGTTCATGGGGGCCACGGGGAAATCGGCCCAACTTCCCCTTTATACCTGGTTACCTGACGCCATGGAAGGCCCAACACCGGTCAGTGCCCTAATCCATGCTGCTACCATGGTAACTGCTGGGGTCTACATGGTGGCGCGGTGCAATGTCCTTTTTCTCATGGCCCCTACCGCGCTCCTCGTCGTAGCTGTGATTGGCGCGGCTACTGCCATCTTTGCCGCCTCCATCGGCTTGGCCCAGAATGACATCAAACGGGTGCTGGCTTATTCCACGATAAGCCAATTGGGGTACATGTTCTTGGCCTGCGGGGTGGGAGCTTTCACCGCCGGTATCTTTCACCTGATGACCCATGCTTTTTTCAAGGCCTTGCTCTTCTTGGGCGCGGGCAGCGTGATGCATGCCCTGGCGGGGGAACTGGATATGCGCAAGATGGGTGCGCTCAAACCCCACATGCCCCGCACCTACTGGACCTTTTTAATGGCTACCCTGGCCATTGCCGGAATTTTTCCCTTTGCCGGCTTCTTCTCCAAGGACGAAATTTTATGGAAGGCCCTGACCGAAGGGGGGCTGGGCTTTTGGCTGGTGG
>JAOUFX010000615.1 GCA_029857975.1 Deltaproteobacteria bacterium
TATCCTGACCGGCGGACGGTCCGGTTCTCCGGTGGAATCCATGATCCCTGACATGGCTTGCAGGACGGGTTCATAGGCTGGCCGGTCCCGAAACGGCCCGCTTTGCCCAAATCCGGAGATAGAACAATAAATGATTCCCGGGTTGAGCCGGCTGAGCGCTTCATACCCCAATCCCAATCTGTCCATCGCTCCGGGTACAAAGTTTTCCAGGAGGACGTCAGCTTCTTTGGCCAATTTTAATACGATTTCCTTCCCCTCTTTGGTTTTTAAATTCAAGGCGATGCCACGCTTATTGCGGTTGAAATTAAAAAAATTAGCCCCTTCCATGGGTTGCCGAAATTGATCGCCGGCAAAAGACTCAATTTTTATAACTTCCGCCCCCATATCCGCCAGCATGGCAGTGCAGGTGGGGCCGGACTGAACATGGCTGAAGTCTAAAACTTTTATCCCTCCCAGAAGGTTGGGGAATTCTGCTCTGCCTTCCATGTTTTCCTCCTTCAACTTTTTCCAATAACGCCCATGATCACCATCGGGGTTACTTGCAGCTCCTCCAGAAAGATGATGAGATTCTGGGTGGCCTGAACGTTTGGTAAAAAGATGGATAGCCCTCCCCTTGGGCTGGAAGAAATGAAATTCCTTTGCCCTTTTTTATAATAAATGGGGAAGTGGGATCTGACCCCTCAGCTGTTAGAATATCAGCAATTAAAAACCCATGGCTTCGGCGACTTTTTGCCGGTGATACCAAGAATCGCCAAAGTCCAACTCGGATGTCTTAGCGTGTTTATAGTAGAGATGCAGATCATGCTCTTCGGTGAAACCAATCCCCCCATGGAGTTGGTGGGCGATCTGGGTCGATTTTTTATAGACGTCGCTGCACCAGGCCTTGGCCATGGCTACTTCTTTCGCACAGGGGAGGCCGGCATCGATAAGAGAGGCGGCTTGGTAGGCAATCGTGCGCGCGGCATCTAAAAAGGTGGTCATATCCGCGCAGTAATGCTGAACAACCTGCAATACCCCGAGGGGCTTCCCAAATTGAACCCTCTGTTTGACGTAATCAACGGTCATATCTACCACCTTGGATAACCCCCCGACCATTTCACCGCATTTGAGGGCAATCAGCTTAGGCATGATCTTTTCCACATACGCCGCGCCCTTGCCGGGCAATCCGATGATATCTGTATGCCTGGCGGCAAATTCGGCGTAAGTCACCGCAAAGTCTTTTTCTCCGGTGATGGTGTTGAGGGGAATTACTTTGATCCCTGGTCCTTGGCTTTTCGTTTTGAATAGGGTGGGCCCGGAATCCCTGGAACCTTTCATGAGTTTGGCGCACACCACAATTTCATCGGCCACGTGGGCATAAGGAACGAGCAGGCGGGTTCCTTTGATCCGGTAGGAACCCTCCCCAACTTCCTGGGCCTCCAGAGCCGGATCCTGGTAGTCATAAAGACCCCGTTCGTTGCGGAGGCCGACAGTCAGAATCTTTTTTCCGGTAATGATCCCTGGAAGGTATTCTTGCTTGACCTTTTCATCCCCGGCTTCATTGATGAGCAGGCCAGCAAAAACCGCACTGCAGAAAAAAGGGCTCGGGACTACGGCCTTGCCCATTTCTTCGAAGAGAACAAACAGGTTGAAAAAATCTCCGGCGCTTCCCCCGTATGGTTCGCCATAGACTAATCCCAGCCAGCCCAAATCCGCCATTTCTTTCCAGAGGGCCTCGGAGAATCCTTTTTCCTCTTTCAAGATATTTTTCACGAAAGAACTCGGGCATTTCTCCTTCACGAATTTCTCGGCATTACTTTTCAACATCTTGGTTTCTTCATTCAAGCTGAAATCCATTTTGGCGCTCCTTTTCTTGGAAAAAGATTAAAGGGAGATGTTATTTTCTGGGTAAATTGAGTCCGCGCTGCGCAACGATGTTCTTCAATACCTCCACGCTCCCCCCCTGGAGGGTGTAACTGGGTGACCAGAGATAGCATTCCGCCAATTCCCCGTCAAAGGCGGCCCAGGGAGTTCCCTCGCGCAAGAGACTCGATGGTCCAAGGATCCGGGTGGCTAGGTCGTTGAGACGCTGTTCATACTGGTTACAGTACGCCTTGGCCAGCGCCGCTTCCTTAGAGGGTCTTCGTCCCTGGTCGATCGTCCAGGCCGTGTAGTAAACGAGCAGCCGGCCGATATTGAACTCGATTTCCAGCTGGGCAATGGAATCCCGAACCCAGGAATAAAAGGCTTCTCCGACCTTTTTCTTATCCATCTGTTTTATGGATTCCATGAGCTTTTCATAAATCGGGTAATTTTGCATGAGCCTCTCGATTCCCGATCGCTCATAATCCATCTGGGCCATGATTTGCTTGAAGGCGTCATTTTCCCGGCCTACCATGAATCTATTTTCCACGCGCACGTCATCGAAAAATACCTCGTTGAAAGTGTGCCTCCCGGCCATGTTGATAATGGGCCGGACCGTCACGCCGGGAAGGCGCAGATCGAGAATAAACTGCGAGCAGGACTCATGGCGGGGCACCTTGGGGTCAAAGCAGGTCCGGGCCAGAAGCCAGCCGTATTCCGCCTGATGGCCTCCCGAGGTCCAGACTTTCTGGCCCCGGATGACGTAAGAATCTCCGTCCTTGGTGGCGGAAGCCGCCACATTTACCAGATCTGACCCGGCATTCGGTTCGCTGAACAGAAGGCAGAATTTCATGTTATCGTCCGCCCGGACGAACCGCGGCAAGAAATGCTCTTTTTGCCATTCGGATCCAAAATGGATGATCGAGGGACCGATTTGCCGGTCCGCCAAAAAATGGTAGGCCACGGGGGCCTGGACCCTAAAAATCTCCTCGTTCAGAATCAGCTTATCGACATAAGTTCGCCCCTGGCCTCCGTATTGTTTGGGCCAGGTCATGCCAATCCAGCCCCGTTTGGCCATTTTCCTGGAAAACTCTTGACTCGATCCTTCTGCCAGCCCTCCGCTTTTGGTCACAAAGGTACCGGCGCGGAGTTCACTTTGCAGAAAGTCTCGAACGTCCTGACGAAACTTGTTTTGTTCTTCCGTAAAGGTAAACCTCATTTTTCCATCTCCTTTCTTAAGGCCTGAGAACGGCGCAG
>JAOUFX010000616.1 GCA_029857975.1 Deltaproteobacteria bacterium
CCTGGAGATGGACCCGGCCGCTCAATGAGAACCGGGATGCGGGTTCCCACCTTTTCCTTCTGCCGGCGAAGAGAAATCTTTCTTTGCAGGCGCATGATTTGATGGTACCGCTGCGCCTTGACCCTTGCGGAGACATGCCCTTTTAAGGCTGCAGCCGCCGTGCCCTCTTCTTTCGAATAGCGAAAGACTCCCAGGTGTTCGAATTGAGCCTCTTGCACAAAGTCAACGAGCCTGCGGAATCTCTTTTCTGTTTCCCCCGGGAAGCCAACCATCAAAGAGGTACGCAGGGTGATTCCGGAGATTTCTTCCCGGAGGCGGGCGATCAATTCAAGCACCTGGCTGCTGGAGACAGGCCTGTTCATGGCCTGCAAAAGGTGATCGTCGATATGTTGCAGGGGAAGGTCCAGATATTTGCAGATCTTCTCTTCTTCCCGCATAAGGCGGATCATATCCGGCGAAACGTGCCCGGGATGAGCGTAGAGGAGGCGAATCCATTTTAACTCTTTGACCTTCACCAGACCCCGTAGCAGGCGGGTCAAGTCAGTTCCATCGCCGAGGTCCCGGCCATACGCGGTGACATCCTGGGCAATGAGATTGATTTCCTTCACCCCTCGAGAAACCGCCTGCTGGGCTTCCTGCAGGACGGAAGAAATCTTCCGGCTGCGCTGCTTTCCCCGGATCCGGGGAATGACGCAGTAGGAACAGCGGTTGGAGCACCCCTCGGCTATCTTTATGTAAACACTGCCCGGACTGGAGGTAAACAGGCGAGGGGTCCGGTGATCATACAGGTTGGTGGGGCGAGCAATGAAATGCTTTCGGCGAAGTTCGCCCTGGGCGGATTTTGGCAAAAGGTCGGCAATCCGGTCCCATTCATCCGTACCCAGGAATAAATCGACCTCAGGGAGTTCCTGAAGCAGCGCAGACCCGTAGCGCTGCGGCAGACAGCCCGTAACCACCAGCCGGTGGAATTTCCCCTTTTCTTTGGCTGCGGCCATGTCCAGGATCGTGGCAATGGATTCTTCTTTGGCCTCGCGGATGAAACTGCAGGTGTTAACGATGACCACGTCGGCTTCGTCCTTGGTAGAAGGAACCCAGCCCTTCTCCCGAAGAAGGCCAAGCATAACTTCACTGTCCACCAGATTCTTGGGGCATCCTAAGCTGATCATGCGCACAGTTTTAGAAGGCTGATTCACGGTAGGGTTATTTCGTCGGGCCGCCGGGTAGTCCGACCCCTGGCATTTTAAATACTTCAACTCCTGGGGGCGGAGTGAAGGTGAAAAGGGAATCGGAAAGATTGTTGTTAAATTTAATTCTGGAAAAACTGATCTGGGTGATATTACCCATGGCATCCTGAACTTTGGCCTGCAAAATCCTAAAGGTTTCGTTCTCGATGGTTAGGAAGAGTTTTTCCAGGCTCCCCTGGGCTTCTATGGGGGTCAGCTCCAAGTAGTAATCGGTGGCCGGGGTTGGCTCTTGGAGAAAACGAGCTTGAAAATCTTTTTTGAGGTTGCCGATTCCCGCCAGGAAGGTTGAGGGGGCTTTAGACTGGAACGCCTGGGTCATCGGGGATACGACGACCTGCTTGTTTTCTGGTCGATACGTCCAAAGGGTTTGGCCGTCGGAGATGATTTCCTGTTTGGTGGGCAGGCGGTAGATCCAGCGCATTTTACCAGGCTTTTTAAAATAGACCACTCCCTCCGCATGTTGCTTCCTTCCCAGGCTTTTTATCAGAGTTTCCTGGATGAAATCGGCTTGGAAGTCTGTGTGCACCTCGTATTGTTCTTGAACTTTGGCCACCACTTCATCCAAGGGTAGAAGTTGCCCGTTGCCGGCTGAAGGCCAGAGCCCGACCAGCGGAAGGAGGAAAAGGCCCAAAAAAAAATTTTTTCTTTTAACCGCAGAGGGCGCAGAGAACGCCGAGAGGTCATTTAAAGTAAAAGGCAAAAAGAGAAAGGCAAAAATTTTGTTCATAAAATTAATCCTCATTTAATTAGCCACAGAGGGCACCGAGAACACAGAGAACACAGAGTTTTAAAAAATCCTGAAAAGAATTAAACAAAGAATACAGGTTAAGTGGTTAAAATAGATTAAAATATTAAAAATTATCAAAAAGGAAATTCCTATACAATTAAATTATTTCTCTGCGGTCTCGGCGATCTCTGCGGTGAATTATTATAATTTTTTGATGTACACTTCCCGCGGTTTGCTGCCGTCTGCCGGACCCACGACTCCTTCCTGTTCCATCTTCTCGATCATCCGCGCTGCCCGGTTATAACCCACCCGCAAACGCCTCTGGAGCATCGAGATCGAGGCCTGCCTCAACTCGGCTACCACAGCCACGGCCTGGTCATACATTTCATCGTAGCCATCAGCATCGGTCTCCGGGGCCTCCTCCTTCGCTTTCAGGATGGTGTGATCGTAAACCGGCTTCCCTTGGTTTTTCCAGAATTCGACAACCCTGAGGATCTCGAACTCAGAGACATAGGCGCCGTGAACCCGAAGCAGGCGGGAGGTCCCGGGAGGCAGAAAGAGCATGTCGCCAGAGCCCAGGAGATGCTCGGCGCCATTGGCATCCAGGATGGTGCGCGAATCGGTCTTGGAGGAAACCTGGAAGGAGATTCTTGTAGGGAAGTTGGCTTTGATCACGCCGGTAAGCACATCCACAGATGGCCGCTGGGTGGCCAGGAGCAAATGGATGCCCGCGGCCCGGGCCATCTGGGCCAGGCGGGTCAGGGAAGCCTCCACATCCCGCGCCGAAACCACCATTAAGTCCGCCAGTTCATCGATGACGATGACGATGTACGGCAGGGGCATTAAATTGTCGCCGGTGCGGTCCTCCAGGCCTTCGGTCTCTTTGAGCAAAGTCCCCCCTTTGCGCCGCGCATCCTTCAATTCCTTATCCACTTTCTGGTTATAGCGTTCGATGTTCCTCACACCCTTCTCAGCCATTAACCGGTAACGGATCTCCATCTCCTCCGTGGCCCAGCGCAAAACCAGGGCTGCGGCCTTCGGGTCATACACCACGGAATGGAGAAGGTGGGGGATTCCGTCATAGACCGAGAGTTCCAGACGTTTGGGGTCGATCATCAGGAGTTT
>JAOUFX010000617.1 GCA_029857975.1 Deltaproteobacteria bacterium
AAATACCCTGAGCTATCACCTTTGATAAGTGTCCTGCCCCTTTGGCCCAAGTAAGAGCGCTGAGGGCCCCCGCCAGAACCAGGAAAGTTATCATCCCCAGGATCCCGGCCCGAATACACTTTTCTTTGAAGGAAGCGACGGCAAACCACAAGGAAAAGACGGTGTAAAAAGAAATCAAGGGGAAAATAAAATAGAACATTTTTCTCCCTTTAGGAAGTTGCATTGCAGGAGATTTTAATTTCAGGTCATGGTGAGGGTTTTCATCTTATTCTCCCGGACCAAATAAGGCTTCCTTCTGTGATCTCCGAGAATACCGGCTCTCGCTGGCATGAAGGGCCTTCCATTAAAGTCGGGAGTTGATTCTTATGCTTCGTAATAAAGATTCATCTCATAGGGATGGGGCCGATTTCGTATTTCATAATAGTCTTTCATCTTCCGCTCGATCCACGTCTCGATAATGTCCGGGCTGAAGACCCCTCCGGCGAGCAAGTACTGATGATCTTTCGCCAGGGCCTCCATCGCTTCTTTCAGGGAGGAAGGCAAGGGCTTGATATGACTCTTGATCTCCTTACTGGCCTTGTCGATGTCTACATCAAAAGGCCCAAAGCCTGCCGCTGTGGGGTCGATCTCCTTGCGCATGCCGTCGATGCCGGCCATTAAGATGGCACTCATAGCCAGGTAGATGTTGCAGGTGGCGTCCGGAGGCCGGTACTCAAAGGTTTTGTCGTAGGGTGTAATCCCATATTTGGGGATCCGGATAGCGGCACTGCGGTTGGCCAAAGAAAAGAATAGGTTCACCGGCGCTTCAAATCCAGGCACGAGACGTTTGAAAGAGTTGGTGCTGGGATTGGTCAAGGCGGTGAGGCTGGGGCCATGGCTTAAAATCCCACCGATGTAATGAAGGGCCGTTTTGCTAAGACCGGAATATCCCGAAGAATCGAAGAAAAGCGGCTCTCCGTTCTTGAACAATTTTTGGTGCATGTGCATCCCGCTGCCGGCCTCTCCATAAAGGGGCTTGGGCATAAAAGTGACGGTCCGCTTGCGCCTCTGAGCGACTACCTTGATCACGTACTTAATCCACATGGCGTGGTCGGCGGCCTCCACCAGGGGATAAAAAAGGATCTCGATCTCCGATTGGCCGGGCCCTCCGACCTCGTGATGGTGATAGCGAACTTTAATATCGCTCTCTTCGATTATTTTGACCATCTCCGATCGAATGTTGAACATAATATCCAGCGGAGGAATAGCATGGTATCCCCCTTTGCGGGGAATTTTATGGCCCAGGTTTTGTTCTTGCTCCATTCCGGAATTCCAGTCCGCCTCTCCCGAATCGATGATGTACCGCGCCATGTTGATGTCCGACTGGTAATTGATGCTGTCAAAGATGTAAAATTCAAATTCCGGGCTCCACTCGCTTGCATCGGCTAGGCCGCTTTCCTGCAAGAATTTCTCCGCTCTTCTGGCAATTCCTCGCGGGTCGCGAGGAGAAATTTCCCTGGTATCGGCCTCCGCTGCTTCGCAAAGAAGGCTTATCGTTTTTACCTCCCAGAAGGGATCATATCTGGCTGTCTCCGGCACAGGGATCAGGACCATATCACCGGCCTCGACCGTCTTGAAACCTACGCTGGAACCATCGAAGGCTACGCCCCAAGAGAAGGTTTTCTCCGAAAAGAAGGCGGCCGGGATGGTGAGGTGGTGCCACTGGCCCAAAAGGTCGATGAACTTCAGGTCGATCATTTCCACCTGGTGATCTTTGGCCGATCGGAGTAACTTTTCAATCTTTTCATCCAATTTTCCTTTACCTCCCAAGAATGAAAATTTTCAGAAATTTACCAGGATGCTGAGAATGCCCAAACTGCCGGTTTCTAAGATCAGCGTTAAACCCTGATATTGGATTTAACCGTGGCACATTTGTAGCGACCTTTCTGGCAAACCCCACCATGGTGCTGGTGGAATTGAACATGTTCGGTATCGAGCTGATGCCGATAAAAATAATGACGGTTGCAGATGCGGCAATAGCCTCTCAGGTATGTGGGGTGAGAATCTTCTTCTCCTCCCCGGCGGATGTTTTTTTCAAGATCTTGCCTAGTCATATATTACTATCATTGCCTCTCACGAAGTCGTTGCGAGTCGACATACTTGATCAAGGCTTTCAGGGTTTGGGCGCAACGCGTGGGAATTCAGGAGCCGCGGCTGACCCCAACCAGTAGAGATTGCTGCAACTGCTTCCGAAGCGTCATTTAAATAAGGCCTCCCCCACGCCTGCGCAGGCCAAAGAGGGCCTTGCTTTCCAGGGAATTTGAAACCCTTCATCCTTGGCGATTTACGATTCTTCTTTCGGCCGGGTATACCGCTGGTCTGGGTCCAACTCCCGCAATATGCGCAGCTCTTCGTCGGTCGGGGGTTTGGTGTACTGGATCTTTTTCGGGATCAGGAGTTCAAACCCGGTTCTTTCCTTAACTTCCTCTACCGTTGCGCCCGGATGAAGAGTTTCGAGACGCATGCGATGGGATTCTTCATCGAACCCGAAGATTCCCAGGTGGGTGATCACCTTGTACGTTCCCCCCACGGGCATTCCGGCCTTTTCCCGGCTGTCCCCGCCCCGCAAGTATCCGGGGGTGGTGATGAAATCCACCTTGGCCACGAAACGCTTCTTCTCGTGGTGCATAGCCACCAGGATCTTGGAGGCCAGGCTGGCGATATCATTGGCCCCTCCCGTCCCGGGGAGCCTCACTTTGGGGTTGTCCGCATCGCCGATGAAGGAGCTGTTCAGGTTTCCGTACATATCGATCTGCGCGCCCCCGAGAAAACCGTAATCCACATAGCCTCTCTGCTGCAGAAGCAGGATGTCCGTGATGGAAAGAAGCATATTGGCCCGGCGGGCCGCCCTCTGCTCGTTGGTGGAAGGGGGCATTTTGCCGATCTCCACATGGGGCCCGATGACCCCTCCCTCGAAAAGGATGGTAAGCCGGGGAGCGTGCATCTTCTGGGCCAGGATACAGGAGATCAGCGGCATGCCCGCCCCACCAAAAACGATCTTCCCGTCCTCGAGAAATCTGGCGCTCATGATGCAAACCAGCTCGGCGGTATTATA
>JAOUFX010000618.1 GCA_029857975.1 Deltaproteobacteria bacterium
GAGGCGATACGCAGGTAGTCAACGCTTTGGGGGCTGAGGCCCATCATCGCGACCATCAGCGCGTCCAGAGATACGCCGTTTTCCGAAGCCAGAACTTTTCCAATGGGGCGAAGGTCTGAACTCGATGGGCCGTTTCCCTCCATTCCCACCACGGCATCCATGATCGTAAGATCCGGGATGCGAATCTGGTAAATATCCACTAAGGCTTCGGAAAAATCTTCCGGGCGGGGAGCAGAAAAATGCACTCCGGCCTTCTCCGCCCCCACCAGGATGCCAAACATATTTTTAACCGCGCCGGTGATCCGAGTCTGCAGATGGGTTTTAAACTTGGGAACGTTGATAATGATGTCAGCTTCGAGGACCGCTCTGGAGACGACCAGCTTCTTTATAAAACGTGAAGGCACGTCGACCTGAAGAGTCTCTTGGGCGAAGTTGACAAAGCATCCGTCCGCGGCATCAAAGATGCCCGCTATTCTGGCGCAGCGCTCGTTGGCGGCGTACCCGCTCGCCCCGGGATTATCGCCCACCAGGCAGGAGGCCCTTCGGTTCTTCAGGGCGATGACCAGGGCATTTATTAGGGAAGGATGAGTAGTAATCCCTTTTTCTGGAGGATAGGGCCCCAGAATATTGGGTTTAATGAGCACCTTCTTACCCTCGAAGGGAAAAGGGAAGGCCTGAAAAATTTTTTCAACCACTTTTCCCATCTGAGAGTAATCGGTATCGACAACGAGCACCAATTAAGCAAACCTCTCCATGGGGGGGGATAGATGGACATCCAGGACTTTTTCGCACCAGCGGGCCGCGGCCAGCAGTTTCCCCTCCGCAAACGCCGCTCCGGCTAATTGGAGACCCAGGGGGAGTCTTTCATCGTTTAAACCCGAAGGGATATTTATGGCGGGCAATCCAGAGAGACTCCAGGGAACTTGGAACCAGGGATCTCCGGTTGAGGAGAGGGTTTTCGGAGCCGCAGAGGAGGTCGCCGGGCTTAAGAGGCAATCATATTCCTGCATGATGGATTCCATTTCCCGGCGGAATAAACGCTTGATTTTTTGCGCGCGCAGGTAATCCCCGCTGGGGATCAAAAAGCCGATCTCGACCATTTCCCGCATCTTGGGACTGTATTGCTCCCGGTTTTTTTCGAATAATTTTTCATGGTAGGCGGCCGCTTCCACCCACATGATTATGCGGTGAGCATCCTGGACGGCGGCGAAACTCGCAGGCATCTTTACTTCCCGCATTTTTCCGCCAGCTCGTTTCAATTGGTTCATGATTTTTTCGGTGTGTTTCCAGACGGACTCTGCGGATTTTTCCTGGTAGAATTCCCGCACGATGCCGATGCGGGGAGGCCGGCGCAAAGATCTTAGCGAGCGTATGTAATCGGGAACGGGTTGCGGCCGGGTCGTTGGGTCTGCCGGGTCTGGACCTGCCAAAATGCCCAGCAGGATGGCCGCATCCTCCACGGAACGGGTCAGAAACCCCACATGGTCCAAGGTCCAACCAAGGGCGAAGACGCCATACCGGCTGATCCGGCCATAAGTGGGTTTAAGGCCGACGACGCCGCAATAGGCTGCGGGGCGGAGGACGGAACCGCCGGTTTGAGATCCGAGGGCCGCAGGACACATGCCTGTGGCCACAGCCGCGGCCGAACCGCTGCTGGATCCTCCTGGAGTGTGTTCCAAATTCCAGGGGTTGCGGGTGGGAGCCGGGAAGCGGGAAGCAAATTCGGTAGTGGCGGTTTTTCCCAGGATGATCGCCCCGGCCTTTTTTAGACGCTCCACCGCAGTAGCATTATAGGTGGGGACGAAATCGGCGAAAATTTTTGACCCGGCTGTGGTTTTCATCCCGCGAGTAAAAAATATGTCTTTCACCCCGATGGGAATGCCGTGAAGGAGGCCCCGCATTTTCCCCCGGATGATTTCCTCGTGACGCTGGCGGGCTTCTTTAAGGAGGCCTTGACGGTCCATCGTTACCCAGGCCTGCAAAGAAGGCTCCAATAAATCGATCCGCTTCAGGAGCGATTCCATCAAAATGACTGGAGATAATTTGCGCCGCTGAATCTGGCGGATCATTTCGGCAACGGTTAACATACAGGGGTCAGTCATTTTTCTCTCCATTCCCTCCATTTTCTCTGTCGGACGCCGGGAAGACTTAAGGCGTTCTTCTCATGAGAAAAAAGCTGGCTCTTCTTCGAGATCTATTTCGCAGTCAGCAATAGATACGAGGGATTGGGCGATTTCTTGTATGGCCGGATATAAGGACTTGGCTCTTTCTTCCCCGAATCTTTGGACCGCCACCTGATGCAACATCTCAGCATAATTTTCTTTATCCATCGGCTGATATCCTTTCCCTCCTTGTCTGCGTCCCCATCCCCAATGAAACTGGGTCATAATTCGTCATGCCCGCGAAGGCGGGCATCCAGCGGGGTAACTTAGTTATATCAAGATTGCCCTGGATTCCCGCTTGCGCGGGAATGACGGGCCCGTTTTATTATTGACTTTTGCATAAATAATGGAAGGAAGATTGTTATCCCGCAACCCCCTAACCTTTATCCTCTCCCCCGTAGTCGGGGGAGAGGGGAGGGTGAGGGGGACTTTTGCAAAGCGCAATAACTGGGACACAGCCTTTATTCGGCAAGGGGATATTTCCCATATTCCACTGCCGCCGAGAAAAGGGCCACGATATTCTCAGGTGAAACATCGGGTTGGATACTGTGACAGGAGGTAAAAAGATAACCACCTCCCGGTCCAAGAATTCCGATCATCCGGCGCACTTCCTCCCGAACCTGGTCAGGGGTAGCGCGGGGAAGAAATCTCTGGGTGTCAATCCCCCCATGGAAAGAGAGGCGGGCACCGTATTTTTGTTTAAGGCGAACCGGGTCCATATCCCACGCGCTGATCTGAACCGGATTCAGAACATCCGCCCCGAGTTCCACATAATCGTCCAGGAAAGCATAGACAGACCCGCAGGTGTGGACGCAAATTTTGGCCGCGGTGTGGTTTTTAATAACTTTGAATATCCGGCGATGACAGGGCTTGACGAATTTTTTATAAAGCTGGGGGGAAATGAGGGGGCCATCCTGCCCGCTCAGGT
>JAOUFX010000619.1 GCA_029857975.1 Deltaproteobacteria bacterium
CTGACAATCCCGCCAGGCTGTACGATTTCGACGGTTGATCAATTTAATAGGACGCAGATTAACCCAGATAACCGCAGAAACAAAAAGACGCTATGCGCATAGCGCTAAGCGACTTTCTGTACTACTGACGTTCAAATTCTTAAAATTTTGTTAAGCATGTTTTAATTTATCTGTATTTATCTGCGTTAATCCGCGTCCAATAAATTTTGGGTTGCGGCACTGCCGCGCTGTGTACATCCGTGTCCAAAAAGGAAATTCCTGTACAATTCATTTAAGGGACAGGTTGAAAGCCAATACCGATAACCCTGGCTTGCCAGTTTTTGCTGGATAGAATGAGGGATGGTGAATCTCGATCAGGGAGCGGGGAAATCTTGGTAGGACTGGAATATTGATTATTTAAAATAAATATTATAAGGTAGTCATAAATCCAGGCTGATGGATATTTAGATTTCATTCATCAGCCGGCATATTAATAAAATTCAAACCCAAGGGGGCAAAACCCAAAAATGGGAGGGGGAAAAAAAGGCTTTTTATTGGGTGGGCTAATTTTGATGACCCTGGGAGCCTTGTTACTCCTGCATCGCCTTTATATCCTCCATTTTGAAACAAGCTGGCCATTGATCTTAGTGGTCATCGGCGTGGGACTTTTTCTGATCAATCGTCACACTTGGGCGGGTTGGATCATTGGCGGCATCGGCATTATTCTTTTTGTTGTGAATTTTGTCATTGAATTTTTTCCGAGCTTTGAAGCCTGGAGCGACCTGGTCGGGCCCATTATCCTCCTCATCATCGGTGTTCTCCTTCTCTACCGCTACTACCACGGATTTCGGGGGCCTCAACCGTAATCCTTCCCAAAAAATCGCCAAGCGCAGAGCGCATGGCGTATAGGGTTTAAAATTTAATAGGACGCAGATTTACGCAGATAACCGCAGAAGCAAAAAAGACGCTATGCGCATAGCGCTAAGCGCTAAGCGACTTTATGTGTACATCCGTGTCCAAAAAGGAGGCAATAAAAAAGGGAGGCTGAAATCAGCCCCCCTTTTTTTTAAGATTGGTCAGTTAGGACCGGTAGAGGAAATAACGATCTTCCTCCAAGTGGCGATGTCGCTGGCGCCATTCTTCTAAGGGGATGGAGTATCGGCGCTCGATCTTTTCTCGGAAAACGGGGCCGGAATTATACGTACAGAAGGGATACATCCTGCCATTAGGCGCCGCATAGTGGATGGAACAGCGCTTCACTCGGTCCACGTTGTAATTATACGCATCCTGGAAGTGCATCCCCCCCACCAGTAACATGTTCCAGTTGTAAATAAGTTCCACGCGCTGTTGAGCCTCCTTGTCAACCACACCCTGGAAAAGCTCCAGGCAGATTTCCGGGGTCATCCCGTCCTTTGCTTCCTCCTCCCGGAAGTGCTTCTTCAGCAGACGCTGAGCGCTGAGGGCAGTCAAGGCCCGAATATGAGAGATCTTCTGTTTTACCAGGTTGTTCAGGTCCATGGTGAACCCTTCGATGTCGATTATCTTGGTGATCGGGGTGATACTCTTGGTTTGGGAATTGACAAAGATGTAGGAGCCGATGCCGCAATCCGCATGGGGGGTAATCTTCATCACTTCATACTTCCAGATGGCGCTGAGCAGTTTGGAAAAAGGAGAGGTCACCGACAGAGGGTACCAATCCTCCATGGCCTTGAGATAACCGGTTTGGCTCTCGATATCCTTGGCCAGGTCGGATAAAGTGTAGCGTTGCCGCTCTCGTTCTTCAACCGAAATCCGCCCGGTGAAGGCCACGGGCTGATAGCTGATTCCGCTGATGACGTCAGAATTATCAACGGCAAATTGCAGAATATTTCCCACCTGATGATCATTGATGGTCTTGATGATCGTCGGCACCAGAACGATCCGCAAGCCTGACTCTCTGGCATTCTCCACTGCCTTGACCTTCAACTCCCAGAGGCCGGACAGCCCCCGGGTCTTCTGGTACACTTCATCTCCCGTCCCATCAAACTGCAAATAAACGGTATAGAGGCCTGCTTCCTTGCACTTCCTGGCAAACTCCAGATCCTTGCCGATGCGGATCCCATTGGAAGCAATTTGCAGATGGCTGAAGCCCATGGCCCGGGTTGCTTTCAGGATGTCCAGGAAGCGAGGATGAATGGTTGGCTCTCCACCGGAAAATTGGACACCCGGAGGAAAAACGGGTTTTATATTCCTAACCATGGCGAGCATTTCCAATACTTGCTCATAAGTCGGCTCATAAACGTACCCCTGTACATTGGCGTTGGCAAAGCAGATGGGACATCTCAAATTACATCGGTTGGTTAAATCGATGTTGGCCACGGCGGCATGGCTGATGTGTAGGTCGCAAACGCCGCAGTCATCCGGGCACACCTTCGCCCCGGTAATCTGTGGATTCAGGATTCCATCCCCATCCTCGTAGGTCCACCGTTCAGCCTTCTTATAAAGCTCCGCATCAGAATACACCACGTCCCGCACAAACCCGTGGTCTGGACAGGTCTTCTCCATGATGACTTGGCCGTCTCGTTCGAGAATTTTTGCCGGGATCAATCTCCGGCATTCGGGGCAGAGGCTTTCCACCTGTTTGGGAAGCCCGATGGGAACGTTTTGAGTAGGCGGGTAATAAGGCTCGATAGTGGTGACTTTTCGCCCTGATGCCTTTTCCCTGATGTTGCGGATTAAGTCCCCGATGGCCATTTTACCCTCCTGTTAAAGTTTTTTATAAGATCTTTAGCAAAATTTGGGCCAATGGGGCGAAAGGACTATTTTTAAAAAAACAATTGATATTATTAATTAATTTTTTAAGGAAATGCACGATGGCAAGGGGGAAAATATCCTTGACGGCTTACGGTAGGTCGTAAATTAAAAATTATTTAATAACTACGGCAAGTTATTATCTGCGAAGTTTTCCTTCCAGGTGCGAAATTATTTTTCGCATCAATTTTTTTCAAATTCTTTCTTGGCAATTTCGTATTTTTTAATCAAGTTTTGGAACTGCCTTCTGTCCATGTTGACTATAGCTGCCGATCGTTGGATATTTCCCTCCCCTTTACGCAAGGCTTCGATGA
>JAOUFX010000620.1 GCA_029857975.1 Deltaproteobacteria bacterium
AATGAAAAGAATATTTCGGCAATGGTGGAGATGTCGGTAACCCAATTTCAAAAATAACAAGAATTCATTTTTTCTTGCCTAAGAAAAGTGTTTTCTATTGACAGGGGCCTTTTAATGGGTGACCCCTGGTCCCACTCACCAGGCATTCGAGAATGCGATCCGAAGAGGCCGAGACATGGGCTCACTCTATTCGAAAAATCAATATGAGTCAAGAGCAGACTTGACCCCTTTTTTATCTGTGGCGAACTTCAGCCTCACATTCTCTTCGCTTCCCATGTAATCAAAGAGATTCGCCCACCCATCCTTTTCTTCGTCGGTAAATGAATAGATTTTGCCGATTGCCCCTTCCCCCTCTTCTTTTTTCTTCCCAAGCACCTTGAAAAGAGGAGCTTCCTCCAAATTTGGAAGGGCGTTCTTCCATTTCGTGTAGATCCTCGGCAGCAGATTCTCCTTATCCGAAGAGCCGGCTGCATCCCCGACGGATTCATTGAGGAGAGCAAGGACGTCAAGGTGTTCCTGGAGGGGAATGGATTTGATTTTCCCCATTTTTTTCATCTCATTGACGACCAGGGCGATCAAGGAGAGATAAAACCTTCGGGAAGGTGAATTGAAATATAGGGTTAATTGGGTTCGACCCTTGAGATGAAGATGGAGCTTAAATTCATTCAGGTCAATCTGGATGGAAGGTCTCGAACTTTGACCCATTTTTATCCTTCTGACCATGGTTTAAATCCGGGATTTTTCCCAGGGTTAGGGATAGCGAAAATAATCTGACGGTTCAAGACGGTTTATACGGTCAGCTATACATCAGCGGGGTAATAATTTCAAGAAAATTTTTTCAGTGTTCGGTGAGTTATGAGGACAGAAGACTTCACTATTCGTTAAAGAGTATCTTGGGAAAACAGATTATTGCATAGTTTCAATGGCTTATAAATTTATCGGCAATTGATTTCCCTTGTTTTTTTGCTGATCCCAATTGGGATTAGACTTTAACCCATTAGGGGGGATTATGGAAAGAGGGATCTGGAAAATGCCAATATGAAGGCTCCAGGGGGAATTAGATTTTCCCTTTGGGGCCTTTTTTAGATTTCGGCATCCAGTTATTCACTCAAGCCACAAAAAGAAAGGGGGTTAGACCATGTCAGCTTCGATCATTAGAAATGAGCCCAAGATGAACCGCAGAGATTTTATAAAAACCGCGAAGAAAAAGCTCGGATCGAAATGACCCCTTTTTTTGCTATGGGGTGGATTTTATTCAAAAGAGGTTCTTTGTGCAGGTGATGATCCAGGATAAAACGGAGGAGGGGTTGAATGCGGCTATTGCTTTTGCCCGCTCTATTTCGGACCGGATTCAACGATTCGCCTATACTTTTTCAATTCGACGATTTCAGCAAGGTTCTTACATCCATGGACGCATCTTCTTTTTCACCGGTCACCCCGAAAGGAGGGTAATAAAATGAGGAAGATAATGTTTTTAGTATGGTTGGTTGTATTTATTCCTGAAATGGTATCTGCGCAAGAGAAGGTTGATACCCCGGTCTGGAATGTGGGGGACAAGTGGATTTTTACTCAGGGCAATATTGAGGTTGTAGGTGCTGATCAGAATAGTTATACCGTAAAATTCTCTGAGGATACCTGTATCATTGAAAATATGCGGTTTGAGAAAATGGTTTTTGAAAAATCAACTCTGAATAGGATTTACACCCTCAAGGGAGACAAACGGATAAAGTATACAGGAGCTCGAAAGAGAATTCTAAATTTTCCTCTTCATCCTGGTAAACAATGGCAAGATACTTGTTTACAAAAAATACTAACCGGCAGTCGGGCTGGCATTACTACTTTAGATTTGGCGGAAACTTTTAAGATTTGGGGATGGGAAGATGTGCAGGTGCAAGCTGGAAAATATAGAGTTATTAAGTTGGAGTACAAGCAAAAAAATATTACTTCGGGGTCACTTTCGTATGGCTCGGAAGGTTGGATTCGATATTGGTATTCACCGGATGTAAAATATTTTGTGAAATGTCAATATGAAAAGGACTTGTTTCAGGGAGTAAAGGATTGGGAATTAACTTCCTTTACATTAAAAAAATAGGGCATCACTTGACTAGAGAAATATCAGAGAAAGCCCAGGTTGAATGGCCTGGGCTTTCCATTAGGCGGGAATAGGCTTTCCTTTCGATTACTGCTATCTTCTTTCACTTTCTGGAAGCGGAAAAAGCTTTCGATATTCAAATCATATGTAGAATCGGGATGCGTCATTTCGAATAAGCGTCAATCCGAAGTTGCTCGAAGGAAAAATATAAAAATATTCAAAGCATTGAAAGCAATTTTGGATTGACGCATGAAGAACGGAGCCGCTGGGGAAGGGTCACAATATCTTATGGGGTTTCAATCGGGGTATTCCCCATAAAATATTTTGTTATCCGAATAGCATAACAAGCGGAATTGTCAAGCATAAATTGGCATAACAAGGACCACCGCGAAGCGGTTTAGTTCTTCTACTCATAATCTTCAATCCCTAAAACATCCCTTGACTCAACAGTTGTAGGTGCAATTATTGAGGGATTGCGGATTTTCAGCGTGGGATTATCGCGGCGACCCCTCTTACCCCTCCTCTTTTTTCCCTCTATGAAAACAGACTTTTCCGGTCACGCCCTTTACTGCCAATCTCTGTCCTGCAGGTGTCTCTAAGGGGCAAGTTCTCCATTGTGGGATTCCTCCTGTTTTCTGCTCCCATTCGTTCATTAGTGCTTGAAATCATCTAAAATGGAACCGGACATACCCCAAGACACGAAAGGAGGCATGCTCATGACCTTAAAAGAAGCCATCACTCTATTCGGTTACCACCAACGATCCAACCTGAGGGCAAGAACTGTTCGAAGCTACCAACCCCTTCTGCAAAGATTTGAAGCTCAGTTTGGACAACGGTCCTTTGATTCTATTGGATCGGATGAGATTTTCCAGTTCCTGGAGACAGTGACAGGGGATCGTTGCAAATCCACTCGGCGTCTCAGATATGCCCAGCTGAAGGCCTTCTTCAACTTCCTCATCGGCAAGTGCAATTTGAATATGAAAAATC
>JAOUFX010000621.1 GCA_029857975.1 Deltaproteobacteria bacterium
GTGATTGACCGGATAGGGAATAACCTTGATCCAATCAATGAGATGGGTGTTCCCGTCTTGAAGTTCGACCCACTCCATGGCGAACTTTTGTTGAACCCGGGAGGAACCGGGAAAAAGAACTTCCATCGCTTCGTTGACCCGCGTTTTTACTCCCGGAGGTCCGGCAACGACCAAAGGGCGGGTTCGGCGGGTGAACTGGGCGTTAAGAATAAAAAAGGGAAGTCCTCCGAAATGATCTCCATGCAGGTGCGAAAGGAGAATCATGTCAACCAAGGAAGGGTCGGCACCAAATCGTTTCATAGCCACAAGGGAGGAAGTACCGCAATCGATGAGCAGTTGCCCGGTGGCTGCAGTTAACTGGATGCAGGCTTGAAATCGCCCGCCACTTCCCAAAGCGTCTCCAGATCCTAAAAATTTTATTGTAACCCTGCTCATTCGGGGCTCCTATAACTTTCCCCGGGTTAAAAAGCTCCCGTTCTTTAGGAGGGAATTTTTTGCACCTCTTTCATTTTCTACGATAGAGTGGCTTTTGAAATTTAACATGATTTTTCAACCTCCCGATTCCTTCCACCTCACATTCCACCATATCTCCCTCTTGCAAGTACTGCCGGGTGCTAAAAGATGTTCCGGTCGGTGTCCCGGTAGCTATGATGTCACCGGGTTCCAGGGTCACAAAGCTTGATATGCGGGAAATGATCTCCGGGATCTTGAAGATCATCTCTTCCCTTTGGCTATCCTGCCGGAGTTGGCCATTGACCCACAGGCGGAGTCTGAGCCCATGCGGTTCCTTGATTTCATCTTTTAAGACCAAATAAGGACCCAGGGGGGCAAAGGTATCCGGAGCTTTCATGAAGAACCAATTGACCGTCCAGTTGGGATTTTTTTTCCCCACGTATTCCCGATCGGAGATGTCGTTTAAAATCGTATATCCGGCCACATGCTCCATGGCCTTTTCCCGAGGGATGTATCGTCCCTGGCGGCCGATCACCACCGCCAACTCTATTTCATGATCTAATTCCTGACACTGCGGGGGGATGATGATGGCTTCTCCCGGCCCGATGATGGACGTGGAGGGCTTCATGAAAATGAGCAGGTCCGTTGGCACGGGACCATCTCCGATGGTCTCCTGGACATGACTTACATAATTCCGCGCCAGGCACATGATCTTGGGGGGGTTAGAAAGCGGAGGAAGCAGCTTCACCTCAGACAGGTCGAAGATCAGGCCCCGCCAGGAACTTTTAGACCTTCCTTCCTCTTGCGTTCGAACCCATTTTTTCACTTGGCGGGCGAACCGTACGGATCGGCCCCCCAAAGCTAAAAACCCTTTCATATCCACGGTGGGAAAAGGTTTTTCGCGCCGCTTGGTCTTCATCGATAATCGGCCCAATGCTGCGTTAAAGTCGATTATTTTATCATCCTCTACGATTCCCAGACGAGCTTCGCGCCCTTGGCGAAACGTTGCTAACTTCAACTTTTTCTCCTTTCACAACTTTTTCCAGAAAGGCTTCTGGGTTTCTTTTACTTTTCTGATGACCGGATCGATCATCCGGGGATCCACCATTCCACGGATCTTCCCGTCCCTTCCTTCCATAAGAATTTCTCCCTGCATAGTCTTTAAAACTTCCTTAACCGAATCCCTCAATCCGTTCAAATGGTATCCCCCTTCCAGGACAAAGACCACCTTTCCATTACAGGTCTCTCGAGCCAGTTCTAACACGATTTTAGCCAGATTGGCGAATCCCGCGGGAGTCACCTGCATGCCTCCCAGCGGGTCCTGGTAATAGATGTCAAAGCCTGCAGAGACAAACACAATTTCCGGTTTATATTCCAGAGCAATGGGTTCCAGAATCTCTTCGAAAACCTTCATATATTCGGCATCACCCGGCCCCCCATGGAGGGGGACGTTAACCGTAAATCCCTTCCCGCTCCCGCTCCCTACTTCATTTATAGATCCCGTTCCAGGATAATAGGGAAATTGATGGCTGGAAAAATACAGCACATCCTCCCGCTCGTAAAAAGAATGTTGCGTGCCGTTTCCGTGATGCAAGTCCCAGTCGATGATCAAGGCTTTTTTCAGCTTATGGGTTTTGATGGCATAATCAGCGGCAATCGCCACGTTGTTAAAGAGGCAGAATCCCATGGCCCGGCTGGATTCGGCATGATGTCCTGGGGGCCGAATCAAGGCAAAGGCATTGTCCAGCTCTCCCTTGATAACCTTTTCCGCCGCTACCAGCGTCCCGCCCGCGGCTAATTTTGCGGTGGCATAGGATTGGGCGCAGGCATACGTATCGGGGTCAAGCATGGTATGGTCGCGACCCGCGGTGGAGGACACCAGTTGGATATACTTGCGGACGTGAATGAGCTCCAGCTCTTCGTCCGTGGCCATCCGGGGTTGGATTTGTACCAATTTCCCTTGCATGCCGGCTTCTTGTACCATCTCATAAATCACTCGCAGCCGCTCCTGGGATTCAGGGTGGTAAGAATCCGCCACATGGTCCATGTAGCGGTTGTCTTTCACGATTCCTGTCCTCGCCATCGGCTCACTCTCCTTTTCGACGGCTCAGCAAAAAATTCTTCACATGGCCAAAGCTTTTCCTGTAAGCCGTTGATAAACTTCTATATACTTTTCCGAAGTCTTCCGCACGACATCCTCCGGGAGGTTAGGGACCGGGGGCTTCTTGTCCCAACGGATGGACAGCAAATAATCCCGGACAAATTGTTTGTCGAAACTTTTCTGAGGCCCTCCCGGAATATATCCCTCCTGAGGCCAGAAACGGGAGGAGTCCGGAGTTAAGGCTTCGTCGATGAGCAGCACCTTGCCGTTTTCTTCCAGGCCGAACTCAAACTTGGTATCGGCAATAAGGATTCCCCGCTTCTCGGCCAGAGCAGCAGCCTGTTGGTACACTCGCATGCTCACCGAACGGATTTCTTCAGCCAATTCCTTCCCCAAGATCTTTACCATAGCCGAAAAATCGATGTTTTCATCATGGTTCCCCACTTCTGCCTTTGTCGATGGCGTGAATAAGGGAGTCTCCAGCTTCGCGGATTCTTTCAACCCCGGCGGAAGGGTAATGCCG
>JAOUFX010000622.1 GCA_029857975.1 Deltaproteobacteria bacterium
AAGTCATGCATCCGAAATCAATATATGGAAATCATATTGAAACATTTTCAATGGTCTGGAAACAGATGGAGATATAGCGAGACTGTCGAAAAACCTTAAAACTAACCATTTTGTAATCTTTTGTGGCCTCTAAGTAGTTGATTTTTAACGATGCTAAAATTGTCAAACTTCATCATGCGGACTTTTTCGACAGCCTCAGCAGATAACGAAAGTTTACAAGAGAGAATTCTTTTCGTTCATTCGCCCCGACGAGGATAAGCTCATCGAGATTATTCTTTTTGTTGAATGCACTTATATGTGGTTGAGGTGCCACTTCTTGTCTTCTCTATCATCTTTTCCAAAATTGCGATTGTCTCCCTGATTCTTTCGGAGGCGAGAAGAAATTTATAGTAATCATCCACTGGCAATCGCGGCAGGGTAGTTTCCATTCTCTTTCTGAGGGAGTCCAGAGTCCTGCAAATAAGTTCCAAGTCATTGATTATCCAGCATAAGTCTGCAAGGATCGTTTTCATCTGCAATCCTTTTCCGTTTCAATCCGGGAAAGATGAAAAACCCCCTAACCCATGCGGGTGGATAATAAATTTTTCACGGATAAAGAAAATATTCCTGTCCTTTAAAGATAATTTGCAAAAGTAATGCCTGAGCAGGGGATGGAGGGCGTTCCTTAAACCACAAGGGCTTCCGTATGGCTACGAAGGCGGGAGGAAAAGGCGAAAGATAAAAAGAAGGAAGAGAAGGCAGGAACAAAGGAAAAAACTGGTCCGGCATCCGACAAGGAAATCAAGAATGGGCCTACCCCTGTGAATGATGGGATTTAAATGGCCAGACAGAGTAGGATTTTCTCCGAAACTTGGTTACAACAAGTCAATACGGGGAACCATAGTGAAGATGTGAATAGTTGAGTGGCGCGAGGGAATCTCACCCTCGCGCTCTCCCAAAACCGGACATGAACCTCTCGACTCATCCGGCTCCTATTGTCCAGCCTTAAACTGAGAGAGCTGCCAATGGGCAAAGAGGCATGGCTGGCGATGTGCAATGCACTGTAGCCAGAGATGCGCTCCTCGCTTCCGCCCTCTCAATCTTTTATATTTCCGGGAGGCCCACCTGGCCAAAATGTTGTTCAGGGTCTGGAAGATCCGGTACAGGGCTGATTTGTAGAAGCATCCATAGTAGTTAATCCATCCCCTTATCACAGGATTGGATATGCGGGCCAAATCGTCCAAGGACTTGTCCGACTGCCGATGCATGCGCCATTGTCTCATGGTCTCGCGTATCGATTTTGCTGCCCTTGTACTGATTGCAGGACTGAAATTGACGAAGTATCTACTACCCCGGCGGCTTTTCGATGTCCGAGGCCTAAACGTATACCCCAAGAAATCAAATTTCTGCTCCGGATAATCCCCTCGCCGATTCTCATCCTTACAGTAGACAACTCTCGTCTTCTGTAAGTTAAGTTCCAGCCCACATTCCGCAAAACGCCGCTCAATCGCTACCCGAAGACCTTCCGCTTCGGCTCTGCTCCGGCAGTGACAAATCCCATCATCGGCATACCGCTCGAAAGGGACCTGTGCATAATCCCTTTGCATCCACTTATCGAACGCATAATGCAAAAAGAGATTCGCCAATAAGGGACTAATTACCCCTCCCTGCGGAGTCCCTTTTTCCCGATGAATCAGGCGGCCATCTTCCAATTGCACGGGCGCTTTCAGCCATCTGTCAATATACAAAAGTACCCACCTGCAATCCGTGTGCTTTCTTACCGCCCGCATCAAAAGCCGATGGTCGATACTGTCAAAGAAGCCCTTGATATCCAGGTCCAGGACCCAATCGTATCGCCAGCACCGCTGTCGAGCGGTTCCCACGGCCTCGATTGCAGACTTGCCGGGCCGGTACCCATAAGAATCCGGATGGAAATACTCCTCCAAGATCGGCTCAAGATACCGTTTGGCTACCGTCTGGGCAATGCGGTCGGCTACCGTTGGAATCCCCAGCGGCCGCGTCCCCACATCGTCCTTCGGTATATCAACCCGACGCACTGGCGGCGGAAAATAGCTGCCCGAGGACATCCTATTCCAGATCTTAAAGAGATTATTCTTCAAATCCTCTTCAAACTCTGCAAGGGATTGCCCATCTACCCCAGCGGCTCCCTGGTTCGCCTTTACCCGTCCGTATGCCTCCCACACCTCCCATTTGGAAATACAAAACGGCTTTGCCTTATTCACAAGGCTCCTCCCATTGCTGGTTGACCTGCAAATAAAGATGAACAACGCAGCCCCTTCGGTCCAGCTCCATTACAGAACCTTCTCCCCTACTACGGACTGCTCCGCCCCTGTGCCCCGCATCAGTACTCTCACCCTTATGGGGTCCTCCCATTTGAGCTTCTCCCTTAGCATCGGGACGACAGGTTCCCACGTTCCACACAAGAGCCTGGATCAGATTCGCGCTACCTTTATGCCGGACGCCGCCCAAGCGGTAAAACAGGTTACCCTCAGACTTATCCTGGAGTTCGATAAGCCCCCAGTTCTGACGTCTTCCTTTTCTTTTCGACACCTCAGCAGTAGTTCGCTTGCGCTCGCCTCCCTGACCCTCACCTGACACGATTGCGTGCCTTTTCCTTCAACGCTCACTACCCTGGCTCTTTACCAGCGCAGCTTGAGGTGGTTTGAAGCCAACCCCTGTAAGTTGACTTCGAGGGGCCTGCCCTCATCTCTCATGCAGCCTCGTGGCACACTTACCGAAAGAAGTCATGCATCCCGATTCAAGATATGGAGACCATATTGCATCTATTTTTGATGCGCCAGAAACGATGGATATATAGCAGAAATCGAAGCTTTTTACCCAAATACCTGCACCCCAATATATAGACAATAAGAACGGAATGTGTCAATTTGGAAAGAAGCTCCGAAATAATCCAAGAATTACATGCTTTTTTAGATTCCGTAACCTTCTGGGTTCTTGCGGACCTCTTCTATAAAATCTCCTACTACTGTATCCAAATTAGAATATCTGGATTCCCATCCCCATTCTTCTTTGGCCCGGCTATCGTCATACACTTCTACAATAAAATTTCGA
>JAOUFX010000623.1 GCA_029857975.1 Deltaproteobacteria bacterium
CAGAAGTTTCAACAAATAAATGTATTCAGCGCCGATTTCTTTTTGGAGTTTTTGACGCAAAGCTCTGGCCAAAGCCGGGCTTTGTCCAGAGGTGGATATGGCGATTAACAAGTCTCCCTTTTGCACCAAGGATGGGACGATAAAACTGCTATGAGCTGGATCGTCCACCACATTGACCGGAATTTTCTGGTTGAGAGCCTGGCCAAATACACGTTCATTCGCCCGGCGGTCATCTGTGGCGGCTATGGTTAAAAATGCCTTGTGTAAGTCGCCAGACCGGAAAGAGCGTTGGCAATGGATAATTTTTCCTTTCTCCTTTAAGCAGGAAAGAGAATGGGTCAATTGGGGGCTGATCACTTTGACTCGAGCCCCCACTTGAAGGAGGCTGCGGACTTTGCGCTCCGCCACGCGGCCTCCTCCCACTACCACGCAAAGCTTACCGTTCAAGTCCAGCAAGATAGGGTAATATTTCATCGGTATACTAATTGGCCAAAGTTTCTAAGTAGCTGCAAACCAACGCTCTGGCTCTTTTCCGGATGAAATTGGCAGGCAAATAAATTTCCTCGCTTAACGCTGGAGACGAATTCTCCCCCATAATTTGTGGTGGTGGCGACAATTTCCTGGTCTTCTGGAATCGGGTAGTAAGAATGGACGAAATAAAAGTAGGCTCCCTCGGCGATGCCGTCGAGAACCGATGGGCGCTTATGAATATGGACGGTATTCCAGCCCATATGCGGAATTTTCAATGAATCTTTGGATGGCGATGCAGATGGATGAGAGAATGGAAACCGTACCACCCGGCCTTTGAAAAGGGAGAGGCCTTTTTGAAAACCAAACTCCTCGCTTCCGCAAAAAAGAAGCTGCAGGCCCAGACAGATCCCCAAGAACGGTTTACCGCTTTCAACAAATTCAATGATGGGGTTCACCAACCTGAGTTCCTGCAAATTTTCCATGGCTTTCTTGAAAGCGCCAACTCCAGGAACGATAAGGCCGGCAGCCTTTTTCACCTCAGCCGGGTCCTGGGTCACGGAAGCCTGAAAACCCACCCGTTCCAAAGCTTTATGCACGCTGCGCAAATTTCCCATGCCATAATCAACAATTACGATCATAACCTTCCCTTGGTCGAGGGAACCCCTCGAACTTTTTCATCCTTCGTTACAGCCTGGCGCAAGGCACGGCCGAATGCCTTAAAAAGGGATTCCACCATGTGATGGCCGTTGCTTCCATAGACTACTTGGACATGAAGGGTAATGGCTGAGCTGTTAACCAGGGCCTGAAAAAATTCCTTGACCAATTCTGTATCAAAATCCCCGATTTTTCTCTTCCGCAGGGGAAGATGATAGATCAGACACGGGCGCCCCGATAGATCTACGTGGACCGAAGCTAAACTCTCATCCATGGGAATGAAGGCTGACCCATAACGCCGAACTCCTTCTTTTTGGCCTAATGCCTGCTTTAGGGCTTTTCCCAGGCATATGCCCACATCTTCCACCGTATGATGGAAGTCGACCTGCGTGTCCCCCTGCGCATTCACCATCAGATCAAAGAGGCCATGGGCCGCCATCAGGCTGAGCATGTGATCGAGGAATGGAATCGTTGTGGCAATCCGGTGTCGGCCCAATCCATCCAGGTTCAAATCAACTTTTATTGATGTTTCTTTAGTCTCGCGGGAAACCTTGGCCTGGCGTAGCATAATCATTTCCCTTTTTAAATTTAATAGGACACATATTTTCGCAGATAACCACAGATAATTATTTTCTTTTTCGTTTATCCTGAAAATCTGCGTCCAAAATTTTTTAATACTTCAGGATTTTGGCGGCATTCTCTCCCAGGATTTTGTTTTTTGTCTCCTCTTTAATGGGCAAGGACCGAATCGTTGCGATGTTCTTCCCGATCCCAGGAACCCCCGGCCAGTCCGAACCAAAGAGAATCTTATCCGCATTCTTCTCCAGCTCCGGGAAATACTTTAATAGATTCTGTGGCGGCAGGCCGGCGATTTCCATGTAAATACGGGGGTGAAGTTGGGCCAGGAAAAAAGCCGCCTCATACCAGAATCCCCTTCCGCTGTGAACTTGGATCAAGGTGAGCTCTGGAAAATCAACGGCTATGTCATCTAATAAAACCGGATCTCCATACTTCATCCTTGACCCACGGAATAAGGAAGAACCCGTATGGACCATCACCGGAATCCTGAACTCCTGCGCTTTGGAATAAAGAGGGTAAAGCATCCGGTCATTGGGATAAAACTGCTGATAGGTCGGATAAAGCTTAATTCCTTTCATCCCCAACTCATGAATACACCGCTCCAGTTTCTCTCCCAGCCGGGTACTGAGATAGGGGTTCAAATTAGCAAAGGGAATTAATTCCTTTCGGCCCTTGCAGAATTCGGCCACCTGTTCGTTGCTGATGATGCCGGTTGTGATCGGGCTGAGCTCAGCGAGAATTACAGCATAATCAACCCCGTTCGCGCGCAACATCTCAACCAGAGCCGAAGGGTCCATCCGCCCATCTTTTCCGATGACCTCTTCAGCCCCCGAACCTTTCCCGTAATTCTGAAAGTAGGTGATCACCCAGGGTTTCATTTGCGCAGGATCCCCGATATGTAAGTGAAAATCAATAACCGGCATGTACGATGCATTCCCCCGATTTTTTTACTTTTTCTGCAAGTTATACATTGTTAATTTATCATTTTTTTTTCGTTTAAGCAAGGAGGAAAGAGGGGCGGGCTAATCATATCTGCCTCAGATCGCGTTTATGGACGAGGGCCAGATTTTGGCAATAAATCTTAAACATAAATTTAATTGGATTTTTTTAATTTTTTATGTTATACATTCTTGGTAGCCCAAGGACAAGGAGGGTGCCTTGACAAAACATGCTGGAGCTTATAAAGGTGAAAAGCGGCGAAAAGAATTGTCCCGTCAAAAAAAGCAGGAAGAGAGAAGACAACGACGATTGCACAAAGGAGATCACACCCCGTCTGACACCGAAAAGGTCGATCAAGAAGAGACAAAGCCAGCCAATCCTTAACTCGCTGCGCCTTTCCGGGGGAAACAACTTTCTATTCTACT
>JAOUFX010000624.1 GCA_029857975.1 Deltaproteobacteria bacterium
TCCAGACCTCTTTCCCTCCGAACGCTATGGCCGCTTCCACGGCGCTGGGGTTAAGCCCGCCCACAGCGGGATTGAGCACTACCCCCCCGAAGGTGTGGATGCCGGGGACTGCTTTGCCTACGTAGTACATACGGCTAGCATTGATCCCATAATGCGCTTTGGAAAGCACGGCCCTCATGCCCGCTTCTCGCGCATCCCTGGCGATCTCCACTTCATCCAGCAGGCGATCATGCAGGTCGGGTGTAGCGTGAAAATGAAGATCAATCGCCCCTTCTAAAACTTCCATCCGCTTATCCATGTTCTTTACCCCCTTTTCCTTCTTTGGATCATCTCGGCCACGGTTTGCACCACCGCTTCGTTCTGGGGCATCGTTCCGATACTGATGCGTACATATTCCGGATGGAAATCGCCACGGATCATGATGCCGCCGCGACGGCAGAGCTCTTCGGTAAAAGCTTCAGCAGTGAAGCCGAAATCAGAAACCCTGGCGGTTACATAATTTCCCTGGGGAGCATCGACCATTGTCAGCCCCAGACGGCCCAGCTCCCGCTGGAGGTATTCCCTCCCTTTACGCACAACTTCCAGGGTTCGCTGCAGATGTTCTTTATCTTTCAAAGCCGCCACTCCGGCGCTTTGCGCCAGCATCCCCGTCCCCCATTTGGGCTTCGCCTTGGAAAGGTAAGCGATGGCGTGGGCCGGGCCAACGCAGTACCCCAGACGAACATCGGCCAAGCCAAAGGCCTTGGAGAATGTCCTGGTGACCAACAGGTTGATTCCTTCCCCCATTTCGTAGAAGAACTCCAGGGCGGAAGTGTGGGGATCGGCAAACTCAACGTAAGCCTCATCGGAAACCACAATGGCCTTCACGGCCGCAGCCGCCTGCATAATCTCTTTGAGGTCTTTCAGGGGAACCAGCTTGCTGGTGGGATTATTCGGACGGGTAATAAAAACCAGCCGGCTCCTTGGGGTAAGGTTCTTTTTGAGCTTGACCACATCCAGGTCAAAATTTTCTTCCAGAGCCACCTTCACCGGTGTCCGCCCCCGGGCCAACGTGATCTCTTCGTAAAAGCTTCCGAAGGCCGGAGAAGTAAAGACGACCTCATCTCCCGGCGAGGAAAAAACCTCAATGATGTGCATCATCAAAGATGAAGATCCAGGGCCAACAACGATGTTCTCCGGCCTCATGTTGACATATTGGGCCAGAGCACCACGCAACTCCCGTGCCTCCGCGTCCGGATAGAGGCTGGCTTCACCCGCCATCTCGATGATCCTGGCCTTAGCCAAAGGAGGAACTCCTATGGGATTTTCGTTGGAAGAAAGCTTGATCACCCTGGCCGGGTCCATCTCGTACTTGGCGGCAATGTCCTTGGTCATCGGGCCTGGAAGGTAGGGGACGATTTTATTTAACTGCGGATTCACGATCTCTTCAAAGATGGATTTTTGGCTCATCTAATTACCTCCTGAAGAAGCTGTCAGCAATCAGCAGTCAGCCCCCAGTCAGATAATGATTTTATTTTTTGTTTTCAGTAATTTCTCACCGGAGAGCCAGCGGGGGGATCTCCCAGGGGAATTGATCTTCTCTGCGTATCTACCCTGCTCCGTGTATCTCCCGCTGCTTTTTAGACGATCCCCAAGTAGATCTCTTTAATGTAGGGGTCTTTCATCAAATTTTCCGGTAGACCCTGGAGGGCCACCTTCCCCTGCTCCAGCACATAAACCCGGTCAGCCATGTCAAAAGCCAGGACGGCATCCTGTTCAACCAGAAGAATGGTCACCCCTCTTTTCCGGATGTCCTTGATGGTATCGGCGATCAGCTTTTTGACCAGGACGGCCAGTCCCATGGAGGGCTCGTCCAACATCAAAAGCTTGGGTTGAGACATCAGGGAGCGGGCAATGGCCAGCATCTGCTGCTCCCCTCCGCTCAGCGTTCCAGCATCCTGGGTTCGCCTTTCCCGTAGGATCGAAAAGAGGTTGAACATCAGCTCCAAGTCTCTCTGAATTCCATCCTTATCTTTGTTCCGCAGGTAGGCCCCTATCCTCAGGTTGTCTTCGACGCTTAAGTCGGGAAACAATCGCCGGCGCTCCGGGCAATGGATGATTCCTCTTTTCACCACCTCCACCGGCGAGAGGTGGTCGATCCTTTGGCCCTCGAAAAATATGGATCCCCGGGGTTCAGCCACTCGGGAAATCGCCCGCAGCAGAGTCGTTTTCCCGGCGCCATTGGGCCCGATCAAGGCTACCAACTCTTTTTCCTCGACTTCCAGGGAGAGGCCTTCCAGGATCAAAGCCTTTCCGTAAGATACCCAAAGATCTCGAACCTCAAACAGTGACAAGGGTCTGTCCTCCTTTTCCCAAATAGGCCTGAATGACCTTTTCGTCCCGGGATAATTCTTCCGGCGTCCCATCGGCGATCTTCTCCCCAAAATTGAGGGTGATCACCCTTTGCACCAGTTTCATCAGCTCCCTAAGTTTGTGCTCGATGATGATGAGGGAATGGCCTTCTTGCGATAATTTTTGGATGAGGGGAGATAAGGAATAAATCTCCTTTAACCCCAGGCCGGCAAAGGGCTCGTCTAAGAGTAAGAGTTCGGGCTCAGTGGCCAGGGCCCGGGCCAGTTCCAGCCGTTTCAGGTCCCCATGGGATAGATCCTTAGCCAGCATACCCTCCTTACCTGATAATCCCACGCTCTCCAAAAGTTTCCCGGATTTTTCCTCCACTCCCCCGTCTTTTCTCCCCTTACTCACCCCCCTTTGGGAAAGGCAGGAGATGGTTACGTTCTCGAAAGTGGTGAGCTGGTGGAAGGGCCGCACAATCTGGAAGGTTCGGGCAATCCCCTTATTGACGATGGTCCATGGCTTCAGGCCAACAATGCTCTCTCCTTGGAAGGTGATCATCCCCCGGCTGGGTTTGAGAAAACCGGTCAACAAATTGAAGAGGGTGGTCTTCCCCGCGCCATTGGGGCCAATGATCCCTAAGGTCTCCCCCTGGTAGAGAGTAAAACTGACGTTGCGGAGAGCTCCCAACCCACCGAAGTATTTGGTCAGATCATGGACTTCCAA
>JAOUFX010000625.1 GCA_029857975.1 Deltaproteobacteria bacterium
AACCCTGGAAGACCGCCAACCAGATCTACGGCCTTCTTCAGAGATTCAAGACCCTCTTTGTACTTCACAACCGCAACGTCGTACATCGGTCTACCTCCTTGTAAATATTTTTTCCGCCATTATCATTTCTTCCTCCTTTTTCGTTATAAAAATTTAATTGATTTTTTAAAAAAGGCAGAAACGAAAAGCTCCAAATGGAAATAGAATCCCCTTGAAGCCTTCATATTGGAACCTTACCGAAGCCTCTTTGCATACTTCACTCCAGAAGGTTAGGGAGTAGGATGATGGGTTTACTTGGCTCCGGAGATAAACAACAATTGAAAAATACTCTTGTGCCAATGGGTAGTCAAGGCGAAATTTGCCTTCGCCGAATGCTCCCATTTCTCGACCAAATTGATGATTTCCATTTGAAAGTGAGAAAACGACCACGCTTGCCTCCAGTCATAAAGATCAGGAATACTGGGCGGAGCAACCAGTGTGCCCGGATGAGCCTCAAAAAAGCCTGCCGGACCTCGGCAAATCGTTGAAAGCGCCCCCTTCAGCATGACCTGCTTGCCCCGGTCTTCTTCAATCCCAGCGAGATGGTTTGAAAAATTTATTTCGACCTATTTTTTATTACGGCTCATATTTAGACAAAAAGCGACAACCAATGTCGCCAGGGGGAAAATAATCAGTTTGCTGGGCCCGGGATTTAAAGTATAATCCGGAATAGAATTCCATTTTGGGTGCAGGGTGAAGCTTATAGGCCAGGCCCAAAATGAGGCACGGAGGGTTGGTACCTAATGGGGAGAGGAGGCATAGGGGTTCGTGGACCAGGAAAAAATTGAAGAGGAATTGGGAAAAATCGTTCAATCTCTGGATAAGGGGGTCCATCTGGAGACAACCCTGCAGGAAGAAGGGGGATGGGTGGCCATCCTGTCCAAGGGGAGCCATTCGGACCGGGCTAACCTTTCTCAGAATTTACTGGATGGTTTTTTGAACAGGGGAGAGGGAGAAAAGGAGTTACGCAAGGCCCTTGGCAAAGTGATCGGTAAACTCAATCGGATGGCCCAGAAAAGACGGTGAGGGGTGACCGAGTAACGTGTGGGGGGCAAAAAATATTTTATATCATGTCACCCATCGCCGATCACTGACCACGATTTCAAAAGGAGGATGTGAGATAATGATTAAATTTCATCAGTGGTACCAGTATTTTTCATCATTTAATCCGTCACCAGCACCCATATACCTTGCCACTTAGGAAACTTACCAAATCGCCAGCTTTTTTTCAATGAATGATTCGCATAACGATAATTTTTAATACCCCAAATATTTCATCAAGATAGCAAGTTCATGCAATTTTGAATTTTCCAGAAAAAAAGGCAGGGCATTTTCTGACCCTGCCTTCGCCCTTTCATAATAGAATTTCCGTTTTCTTTGGTTGTTTCGCCTCTCAAATAAACTTCCTGCTGAGAATCGCTATGGAGACAGGGTATAGGTTAAAATGAACTCAATATAGGCCTTGGGGGCACTTTCTCCTTTTACAGGTTTAAGTAATTTGCCTGTCATACTCTGGGTTCCCTTTATCCCCTTAAACCTACCACTCCCATTGGTTAATTCCCCCGAAGCCTTTTGAATCCCTCCAACCTTCCCCTCTGGATCTGGCCAGACTGTTCCTGTTTGAAATGTTCCCACTATTGCTGAACCATCCCCGAAGATGAACATTATGTACCCTAAAAATGAGTGGCCTTTGCCTTTTGTCCATTCAGATGTAACGACAGCCTTAAAAGACCCAAGTTCCCCATTTTCCAAAACAAACACGCCCTCCCTAACTACAAAACCAATACGGAATTCTTCAACATTTCCGACTGGAAATACCTCACCTTTTGTAACAACGTTGGAAACTTTTATTTTTAGAGTCTCTGCACCAACTCCGTTGGCAGCCCCCAAGAACCCTGCGATGATGAAGAATAGCCCCAAGAGAACAAAAATTGATTTCTTTGTACCCATATTCGTTTCCTCCTTGTCAGTTTTGAAAATCCAATCGATTTTTATAAAGAAAGGGTAATTCAATAAAGGCAGAAAAAAAACTCCAAAGGGAAGCTCTGAATCCCCTTGGAGCCTTCATATTGGCATTTTCAAGATCCTTCTTTCCATAATCAACCCTAATGGGATAAAGTCTATCCTCTAAGATCAGCAAGAAACGCAGCGAAATGAATTAATCGAAAATTCATAAGCCCATAAAACTATTTAATAAACTATTTTTCCGAGATGGCCTTCAATTAATAACAAAGTTTTCTATGACGCTAGCTCAACGATCATTGAAAAAATCCTGTTGTCATTATTACCTTTCTGATATAATCCTCACCGTGTGAACGGTCCAGAACCGTGAGATTATTTTAGGACCATCCTTAACCCTCGAAAAAATGCCGGGTTACAACCGGGTCCCTGGAAGTAAAAATGGTCGAAAGCTCTAGACCCTCCATCCAGATTGACCTGAATGAATTCAAGCTCCATCTTCATCTCAAAGGCAGAACTCAATTAACCCTTCATTTCAACTCACCTTCCCGAAGATTTTACCTCTCCGTGATCGGCTTGGTCGTCGATGAGATGAAAAGATTGGGGAAAATCAAGTCCATCCCTCTCCAAGAACACCTTGACCTGCTCGCCCTGTTGAACGAAACCATCGGGGGTGCGGCCGGGTCGTCCGACAAGGAGAATCTGCTGCCGCGAATTTACAAGAAGTGGAAGGACGCCCTGCCGAACTTGGAAGAGGCCCCTCTCTTTAAAGTGCTGGGAAGGAAAAAGGAAGAAGGGGATGGGGCAATCGGAAAGATCTATTCATTTACCGACGCAGAAAAGGATGGGTGGGCGAATCTTTTTGAGTACATGGGGAGCGAAGAGAATGTGAGGCTGAAGTTCGCCATAGATAAAATAGGGGCGGGTTTGAATGAAACTTCGATCATCTTCGGGGATTCTCGAAACGGTGAGGCGTGGGATCAATTCATTGCCAGCCTGGAAAAGGGTAGGGAAGAAGAATTTGAGCCGGTGGAAGAGGATGCTGTTCCCGAGCCGCCC
>JAOUFX010000626.1 GCA_029857975.1 Deltaproteobacteria bacterium
TTCTTTTATATTGAATGGCCAGAAACGTTTTGTGGTCGGAGCCGAAGCGGCGGATTTTTTCACGGTTTATTGCAACACGGACCCCCAAGCACCTCTTCATCAGCGGATCTCCATGCTCATTGTGGAGAAAGGCCCTGGAATCCAGGTGGAACATGAATATGGCCTCTTGGGATGCCGGGGCACGGGCGTGGGAAGGCTGGTCTTTCGGAACTGTCGTGTACCCAAAGAGAACCTGATTGGAAAGCTGGGATACGGTGCTCTGATTTTTGACCGGATGATGATCCCGGAGCGTCTCACTTCGGCGGCTGCTTCGATCGGGGGTGGCCGGGCAGCTCTGGAAATCGCCATCCGCTACAGCGACCGAAGGATTGCCTTCGGCAAGAAAATCCGGAAGTTTCAGGCGGTCAGTTTCATGATCGCCGACGCCATGACCCGGCTGGATGCTGCCCGGGGGCTGGTTTACGGAGCGGCCAAAACCGTGGACAGAGGAATGCCCCATCGGCGATTGGTCAGCGAAGCCAAAAAATTTGCCACGGAAGCTTCCTGGTCTATCGTTAATATCGCCATGCAGGTTTTAGGGGGAATCGGTTATACCAATGTTTACCCCTTAGAGAAATATTTGCGCGACTCCCGCCTGTGCCTGATCTGGACGGGTACGAGTCAGATCATGGACGCTCTCATCCAACATGAAACTTTTCAAGAGTTCCTGGGTGATCTGAGTGATCGCCGAAATGTCGAACTGGATGCCATGGGCATTGATGCCCAGGAAGAAAAAATCTATACGGATGAGGATATGTGGAAGAACTTCTAAATGAGGAATGCGGAATAAAAATCTAAACCCGCTATTCCGTTAGGAATTCCACAATCCGCACTCCGAATTCCGCATTGCATATATGGCTTACCGGATTACAGAGCGTTGCACCAACTGTGGAGAATGTTTGCAAGTCTGTCCCCTCGAGGCCATTAATGCCGGAGAAAAATGGCCCCGCATAGACCCTGATCTTTGCACGGACTGTGGGACGTGCTCGGACATCTGCCCTGAGCGGGCGATTGAAGGCGAATGATAAAAGAAGTGTCATTGGCAAATAAATAGCGTCTTAAATTTTTACATCAATCTTTTATGGTCGGTCATTCCGGGCTTGGCCCGGAATCCAGTCTTGGCTGCAAAAGGGCATCTGGATTCCCTCTCCCCGCTTTCGCGAGGACAAGTTTCGCGGAATGACGACTTATATGGATTTATATCGATCTGCAAAGTTTGGAGGGCTTAAAATGTACGAAGATCTGAAAGGAAAGACGGCTTTGGTAACCGGTTCGGGGAAAAAAACCGGAATTGGCTTTGCCATTGCCGATAAAATGGCATCCTGTGGCGCCAACGTCATCATAGCCGATCTCGGAAAGGACCCGGAGAGCGTTGGCGGTGTAAAAATGGGCATGCGCCAAGAGATGGAGAACATTGCCGGCATTTTGGCGGAAAAATATGGATTCAAAACCCTGGCTGTTGACCTCGACGTAACCAATAACGAGTCCATTGAACAGATGATGCAAAAGGCTAAAGAACAGTTCGGTGGCGTCGAAGTTCTCTTCAACAACGCTGGTGCCTCTTTCGGTGCTCCCAGCCCCGCCCATACCTACAGTGAGGAAGCCTGGATGAAAACCATCGATGTGAATCTCCATGGAGTTTTCAGGGTATCGAGGGCGGTTATTCCTATGATGATTGCTCAGAAGCATGGGGTCATAGTGAATATTGCCTCCAAAGCCGGAAAGACGCCACCACTCGCCAACGGGGCCTACGCCGTAGCTAAGGCCGGCGTGATCATGCTTACGAAAGTTATGGCTCTGGAATTAGCCAGACAGGGTATTCGAGTGAATGCCATTTGCCCCGGGATTGTCATGACCGACCTGCAAGTTTACCGGTTCGAGATGGAAGCTAAATTTTTAAACCAAACGCGCGCCGAACGGGAAAGAGCATGGGCGAACGACATTCCGCAAGCGCGAATCGGATCACCCGCAGATGTGGCTGACCTGGCTGCCTATCTGGCTTCCAAGGAATCTTCGTACATTACCGGCCAGGCTATAAATGTTGATGGCGGATTGTTGATGGCGCTGTAACCATTGCCGGATTCAAGGGGTCTAGGGGTCAAATATAAAAAATGCTGACCGCTACACCTGCCTTGCGCATTTCACTTGGCCCTTTGAACCCTCGCCCCCTTGGATCCTCATGAGGAGTTTTTTTTATGAAACCAATACCGTTACCGAAAAAGGGAATGCCTAAAAATGAGGTAATATCAGCTTTGCGCTCTTTTAAATCGGGTGATGCCGACTGGCATGAAGGCCGGATGTTCGGGTTGATTTACAATGCCGGCCTGGATGTGGAAGAGATGGCCCAAGAAGCTTATGCCGTCTATATGTTCGAAAATGCCCTCAGCCCCTTTGCCTTTCCCAGTCTTTTAAAAATGGAGACCGAGTTTATCTCCATGGTCAGTACCCTGTTTGGCGGGGATGAAGAGACCGTTGGCTCCATGACCTCGGGAGGAACTGAAAGTATTCTGATGGCGGTAAAAGCCGCGCGGGAATGGGCCAAAGCCCAACGGCCGGAGGTTAAAGCCCCCGAGTTAGTAGCCCCCATAACCATCCATCCGGCTTGGAACAAAGCAGCGGATTACCTGGGGTTAAAAATTGTTTTGACCCCTGTAGATGAAGAATTTAAAGCGGATATAAGAGCGCTACACGATGCCATCACGGAAAACACCATCCTACTCGGCGCCACTGCGGTATCTTACCCTCACGGTATGGTGGACCCCATAAGCTCACTCGGAGAGATTGCCGTCCAGAAGAACCTCTGGCTGCATGTCGATGCCTGCCTGGGAGGATATATGCTTCCCTTTTTAAAAAAACTGGGCTACCCAATTCCTCCTTTCGATTTCAGCGTGCCCGGTGTACAATCCATGTCCGTGGACATCCACAAGTACGGGTACATCGCCAAGGGCGCTTCCACCGTGCTCTATCGCAATCGTGCCTTGCGCCAGCACCAGTTTTTTGTGTGCACCGAC
>JAOUFX010000627.1 GCA_029857975.1 Deltaproteobacteria bacterium
TTCCAATTTTACCATTAATGCTCCGGCCAATATCTTAATGGCTATGTACATAGCCCTGGCTGAAAAACGGGGAATCTCGTGGGATAAGCTTCGGGCTACGCCGCAGAATGACATCTTGAAAGAGTTTGTGGCCCGGGGAACCTACATATTCCCGCCACGACCCTCTATCCGGATGTTTCGGGACAGCTTGGTATTCTTTACGAAACATCTTCCCAACGTAAACATCACCAGCATCGGCGGGTATCACATCCGCGAAGCCGGGGCCACCCGAGAGCAGGATTTAGCCTTCAGCATGGCCATCGGCGCAGCCTACTTGCAGGAAGGGGTGAATGCCGGGCTTCCAGTGGATTCTTTTGCCCCGCGTTTTAGCTTCAATGCCTTTGGCGGCAGCATGGAATTTTTTAAGGAAATCGCCTTTCATCGGGCGGCCCGGCGAATGTGGGCTAAGCTGTTGCAGGAAAAATTCGGAGCCAAGAACGAAAGGTCCATGACCCTGCGCGTTCCCCTCACCGTGTATCCCGGTAACTTCAACTGTACCGTCCAGAGACCTCTGAACAATTTGACCCGTTCGATAGTCGGCGGTATCGCCGCAGCCCTGGCCGGTGGCCCTCCCGGCTGTTACCCGCCCTTTGATGAACCCCTGGGCCTGGGGTGGAGCCTGGAGGCCATTCAGCTCAGCGAGGATGCAGCGCGCATCCTGCAGCATGAAGCCCGGCTGGTGGACGTCGTTGATCCCCTCGCCGGCTCTTATTATATGGAGTCGCTGACCAATGAAATTGAGAGCGCAGCCTGGACTGAATTTGAAAAGATTCAAAAGATGGGCGGGGCCGTGGCCGCCATTGAAAGTGGCTACATGCAGCGGGAGGTAGCCAAGAGCGCCTACGAACGGCAGAAAAAACTGGAGGAAGGGAAGGAGTCGATCGTGGGGGTGAATTGCTTCTTGGGAGAGAACGAGCTGGAGGTTACCACCACCCGGCTGGTGGCCCATCCCTATGATCCGAAGCGGCGGGATGAAGCCGAACAGCTGCAGGTTGCCCATCTGAAGGAAGTGAAACAACGGCGGGACAATAAAGAGGTCGCCCGTCTGTGCCAGGAGCTCAAGATCGCTGCCGGGAAAGAGGAAGTGAACTTAATTCCCCACTTCATCGAATGCGCCAAGGCTTATGTCACCCTGCAAGAGATGTGCGATGTTTTAAAGGAAGTTTTCGGGGAATATAAACCGGCAGCAATATGAACCCTCATTCGAAATTAGAATTTAATGGTTTACAACGCCACCAAACGGGACCTCAGTTTTCCTGACATCCCCATCTTAAAAGAACTGGGTTGCGAAGACTATCCGGCGGATGGCCTTATGGTGGCAGGGCCCAAGGGTCTTCCCGAACCTATGGTCAAGAAGTTGAAAGCCACCTTCAAGCAAGTCGCCGCAAGCCAGGAATTCCAGAAGCTGCTGGTGCAGATCAATCTTCCCTATGACTACAAAGACGGGATTGAAATCGATAAAGAAGCCCCGGCCCAGTTCGAATAGATAATCCAATTGAAAGGAAGAGTCCATGAATTTTGAATTAACCACAGATCAAGAGATGTTCCAGAAGATGGCCAGGGAATTTGCGGAACGCGAGTTGCTGCCCGTAGCCCAGGAGTATGATCAGACGGGAAAATATCCCTATGAGCTTTATAAAAAAATGGCTCCCCTGGGCCTTCTGGCAGAGCTTATTCCCCAGAAATATGGAGGGTTAGAGCTTGGAGTGCTCACGTGGGTTCTCATCCTGGAGGAGCTTGCGTGGGGAAGTTTAAGTCTCACGGGCGTTACCCAGAATGCGATGCTTCCTGGGGGGGTTCTTACCGACGCCGCCAATGAAGAACAAAAACAAAAATATCTTCCCCCCATGTGCAGAGGGGAAAAAATTTATGCCGTGGCCGTTGCCGAGCCGAATGCCGGCAGCGATGGGGGGAATATCGAAACGAAGGCTATCCTCCAAGGGGACTCTTGGGTTCTTAACGGAAACAAGGTATTTGTCACCAATGGCAACGTGGCCGACATGATCATCGCCCTGGTGCAGACAGACAAGAGCAAGGGGAGTAAGGGACTCGCATTAATTGCCGTCGATAAGAGCTGTCGGGGCATCTCTGCTGCCCCAATCGAGGGTCTCAATGGAATGCCTTGCGATGACATAGCGCAAGTAAGGTTTTCGGATTGCATCGTTCCCAAAGGGAATTTAATCAGTGAAGTGGGGAGGGGTTTAAAGTTGGCCCTGGGGGGGATTACCAATATGAGAATCTCCATCGGTGCAAATTGTGTGGGATTGTCCCAACGCTGCATTGATATTGCCGTTAAATACGCCCAGGGACGGCGCCAGTTCGGTAAGCCTATCGGGAGTTTTCAGTTAGTCCAGGGGCTAATCGCTGAAATGGTATTAGAGGCTGAGGCAGGTAGGTTACTCACCCGCAGCGCCGCTTTCAAAAAAGATAAAGGAATCCCGTGTATCAAAGAAGTCTCCATGGCCAAGCTGTTTTGCAGCGAGATGGCGGTGAGGACAACGGTAAAGGCCATTCGAATTCACGGGGGCTACGGCGGATTTGAAGGCTATACGGTGGAGCGTTTGAATCGAGAGGCCATCAATTTTCTCGCTCCAGGCGGGACTTGTGAAGTTCACAAATTAACGATCGGACGCCAGGTATTAGAATTGGATGCTTTGTCTCGGTAAACCCTGAAGCTTGCCCATTCATATGAGTAAAGTATTTGAAATTCTGATTTCGAGACTCTGAATTGGGATTTTAGCAGGCGGGGGGAAAAGACTTTCAAGCTGGCGCCACCCCAGAGCAGGATCTATCCTTCAGCATGGCCATCCGCGCGGCCTACTTGCAGGAGGGGGTGAATGCCGGGCTTCCAGCGGATTCTTTTGCCCCGCGTGTTAGCTTCAATGCCTTTGGCGGCAGCATGGAATTTTTTAAGGAAGTTTTCGGAGAGTACCGGCCGGCGACGATTTGAACCTTGAAAACCAGGGGCGAATGTTGCTATGATTGTTCCGGCCCGAAATACAAAGCACAT
>JAOUFX010000629.1 GCA_029857975.1 Deltaproteobacteria bacterium
ATTCCTTCAGGTATTCATGTTGACTTGGAAGAATATTTTAAGACCTTTGAGAAAATAGAAAAAATTGCGGATGTGGTCATCCCCGGGCATGATCCCCGGGTAATGGAATCGCCCGTTTATCCATTAGGGAGCGGGGATTATGGATCATATGATTAAAAGTTCGGGAGGGAGTTGATTATGACTCAAATAAATAATAATTCCCATGTTGAGCGGATTCGCTATGGCAAGGGAGAGATGGAAATAAAAATCCCCCGGAAGAATTACCTGGCCACCCTCATGCCCCGGTATAAACCGGGGGTGAAGGATGAGGCGGCGGAAATCAAAAAGGCCCTGGAAAAACCCATCGGAACAAAGAGACTAAAGGAAATCGCCGAGGGAAAGAAAAATGCCGTGATCGTGGTCAACGATATCACCCGCCCCACAGCCACCTACAAACTTCTGCCCCATCTGCTCCAGGAGTTGAAGGAAGCGGGCATGGGACACGATCAGATCCTCTTCCTGGTGGCCACCGGCACCCACCGGGATAACACCCAAGAAGAGCTTGAGGGCATGCTGGGAAAGGAGGTTGTCCGGCACTTTAAGGTGGTGAACCACCATTGCCAGGATGAAAAGATCATGGTCGAGCTGGGAAAGACCAAAGACGGGATTCCCGTGGTGATCAACCGCCTCTTCTGGGGGGCGGAAGTGAAAATTGTTACGGCAACTATTGCGCCCCACCAGGGCGCCGGCTTTTCCGGGGGTCGGAAGAGTGTTCTTCCGGGAATTGCCAGCTTGGCCACCTTGAAGCAGCATCACGGCTTTACCATGCGATCCGATAAGCCGGCCATGGGATGGGTGGAAGGGAATAAGTTTCACGAGAACGCCCTGGAAGCGGCCAGAATGGCGCAGTTAGATTTCATCCTGAATACGGTGCAGAACCAACACAAGGAGATTACCCAGGTGGTGGCCGGGGATGTGGAGAAGGCCTGGCTGGAAGGGGTAAAAACAAGCCGCAAAATTTACGAGGTGAAAGTCCCCCATCCGGCGGAAATCGTAATCACCAGCCCCGGGGGGTTTCCCAAGGACATTGATCTCTACCAGTCCCAAAAAGCCATGGCCGCCGCGGAGCTGGTAGTGAAAGAGGGGGGAACCATTATCCTTCCGGCAGAATGCCCGGACGGGGTGGGAGCTCGTGGTTTTTACGAATGGATGTCCGCGGCTTCCTGTCTTCAAGATGTGATCGACCGCTTCATCCGGGAAGGATACAGTATCGGGGCCTCCAAGGCCTGGCTGTTTTCTAAATGCCTGAAGAGAGCCGATTTGATTCTGGTCAGTAAAAAAATTGATGATGAGACTCTGAAGAAGATGTTCACCCAGAGAGCCGATACGGTTGAGGAAGCGGTAGCAATGGCCTTGGCCAAACACGGGAAGAACGCCAAAATCATTCTCATGAAAAACGGATCGGATATGATCCCTCGTTTCGAAGGAAAACCAGAAAATGCCTAAAGTATTGATCATGACCAAAAAATTTGCCGACGTATCCCGGGACTCCATCCGAACCCTGGAACAGGCCGGGTTTATCGTGGAGGAGAAGGATTATGACCGGGTGACCCCGGCCCAGGAGGATGAAGTTTGCCGGGTAATCCAGGGAGCGGATGTAATTGTGGTAACGGCCATGTTTCCCGCCACCCGGAAGATCATCATGAGCACCGACCGCCTGAAGATGATCGCCATTCGCAGCGCGGGGTTCGAGGGGAGCGACCTAAAAGCGGCCACCGAAAAGGGAGTCGTGGTGACTTGCAACCCGGGGGCCAACGCCAGCTCCGTGGCCGATATGGCCATCGGCATGATGCTGGCCGTTTCCAAGCAGATTGTCAAAAAGGACCGGGAGATGCGCAAGAACCTATATAACCGGGGAGGGGGAGAAGATCTTTTCCGCAAAACCGTGGGGATTATCGGGTTGGGCAACATCGGGAAAAAGGTGGCCCAGAGACTTCAGGGGTTTGAGGTCAAAATCATCGCCAATGACATCGTGGATTATCCCGAGTTCAAGCAAAAATATAACATCCCCTACTTATCCAAAGAAGAACTCCTCCAGATGGCCGACTACGTAACCCTCCATGTTCCCTTGGATAATTCCACCCGTCTGATGATCGGGGAGGAACGGCTGAAATTGATGAAACCGACGGCCTTCCTCATCAATACCGCCCGGGGGGAGATTGTGGAAGAACAGGCTCTCTATAAAGCGCTTATGAACGGGTGGATTGCCGGGGCAGGCCTGGATGTTTTTAAAGAAGAGCCCCCCCAATTCAGACCGCTCATCGAGCTGGAGAATGTGGTCTGTACTCCCCACAGCGCGGGCTTGAGCCGGGAAGCTTCCTATGCCATGGCGATGGAGACGGTTAGAAAGATCATTACCTTTTTTGAAGGAAAAGTTCCCCCCAATGTCCTCAACCCGGAGGTACTGAATGACTAAAAGCTAAAAGCCGACCATGGTCGTCATGAAGGATAAACAAAAGGAGATCTGATGGAAAGGTTACCGAAATGCTACGGATATCCTGCGGCTTCCGGGCATCGTTTTATTTTAGGCGTCGTCGCCATAATCTACTTGGGCCTATTTCCCTCCCCGGCGCTGTCGGAAATATCCGGCAGCTTGGCGAAGGGTTCCTTCTTTTCCCGGCTGTGGGAACTCGACGAGGAAACCCGCCGCGACGAATATGCCATCAAACCGTATCGATCCAACTACGTCCTTCCTTTTACCTACAACGACTCGCCCAATGACGCTCCCATCCGGGAAGCCGATCCCAATAAGAAGCTTAAAAAACCCGAAGTGAAGTTTCAGCTGAGTTTAAAAGTCAAGCTCTGGCAAGACATTTTCGGCAAGGAAATGGATCTCTGGTTTGGTTATACGCAGCAGTCTTTCTGGCAGTTTTACAACTTTGAGGACTCTTCCCCTTTCCGTGAAAGCAATTATGAGCCGGAGCTTTTGCTCAACTTCAGAACCCATTTCAGTATTCTGGGATGGAAGGGCCGCTTCATCAATGTGGGCTTTAATCACCAATCCAACG
>JAOUFX010000628.1 GCA_029857975.1 Deltaproteobacteria bacterium
AGCGGGATTGTTGCTCTGGTCGACCAGCTTTTCTTCTCCGGGAAATCAGTCATTCTCGACCACGGGTGGGGTACATATTCGATGTATTTCCATCTTTCCCAAACCCTGGTCAGCAAGGGGGATAGAGTGAGGACGGGAGCCATGCTTGGTAGGGTGGGCTCCACCGGAAGATCCAAAGGACCCCACCTCCATTGGGGGATCAGAATCAATGGGGCGCGGGTCGATCCTCTTGCTCTTCTTAGACTAACCGAACATTTGCGAGAATGAATCCGCTGGGTGCAGCAACGAATTACGATCTTGGGCGAGGAACATTAAAATATTTATAAGCCTCATCCCGAATACGTTTCTAACATCTTATTTTTTTAAACTGACCAGTTGATTACTGACCAAATCGGCAACTCTGGCGACCCGACTCTGGTGGGCGTTCTTCTGCACAGGAGGAGTAATGGTAGCGGGGAGTGAGGCCCAAAAGCCATCGGGGGGTAAGAAGCTGGGTAAACCGTGGCTGCGCCTGTTCGTGGTTATCGCGCTCATCGCAGTGCTCATGCTGGTGGCGAAGGGACTTGGGCTGTTCGACATGCTCCAGGAGGGTACGCTCAAAGAAAGGGTTGAGAGGTTAGACGGGGTATTCCAATCACTCGGCGCCTGGGCGTCCGCCGTTTTCATCCTTATCTGGATCGTCGCCTGCGTGCTGCTGGTTCCGGGGCTGCCAATCACGGTCGTCGGCGGCCTGGTGTTCGGTGCTGTTTGGGGAGCGGTGTGGACCACGGTGGGCGCCAATCTCGGGGCGTCCGCGGCCTTCCTCGTGGGTCGCTACGCCGCCCGCGGCATGGTCGAGGGTTGGATCGAGAAGAATAAATCACTGAAGAAAATCGATGAGGGGGTACGGCAGCAGGGGTGGCGGATGTTGATGATCACCCGCCTGGTGCCGATCTTTCCGTTCAGCATCCAGAATTATGTCTACGGGTTGACCGATATCCCTTTCCGGACCTACATTCTGGTCACGATCCCGACCATCATCCCGGCCACCATCGCGTTCAACTTTGCCATCGGCTCCGCGCGCGAGGTTATCCTCTCCGGGGGACAACCCGAGGCCCTGAAGAAGACTATCCTTTATCTGGCGATTGCCGCGGTGTTCTTCGTGCTCGTGTCACTGATCCCGAGGTGGGTGAAGAAGAAGTGTTAGATGCCATCCATGTTAACGTTTATAATAGCCCCATTCCACCAAGCGCTGGTAGGCGTGCTGGGCGAAATTGCCCTTCGGCACGATTTGCAAGTAGCGATGGTATTCTTTGGCCGCTTCGGGTTTATGCTCCATGCCCTCCCGGGCGAAGCCTTTGAAAAAGATCGTGGCGGGGTTGCCGGGTAGAAGTTTTTCACAGGCGCTAAAATCCTGGTAAGCTCCTTGGAAATCCTTGGTGCGGAGTTTAACAAATCCACTCAGGTGATAGGCCCGGGCTTCTTGCGGATAAACCGCTTTCGCCTTTTCAGCGTAGCGCAGTCCTTCCTCATTTTTCTTCTGGATGATTTGACATAGGGTCATCATGATCAGGCCGGCATAATCATCAGGAGCTTGTTTTAGAGCGCTGTGAAAAAGTGCTTCGGCATCCCCAAATTTTTGACGGTTCATCTCTTGTTCGCCTTTCTGCATCTCCTCGATAGCTCCTTTAAGGGAACGCAGTTTGGCGGTGTGATCCATGAACCGTTCCCGGTACAGGGGAAGGTTTTTAGCGGATTGATACTCGTTTTGTAAGTTTTCGACCGCGGTTTGATAGCGCTCGTCACTCATGGGATGGGTGGCAAACATTAGCTCGATGGATCCCGGTTTATTTTTGGAGAGACTCCGGAGCATGTCCATCAGTCCCACCATACCCGTTGCATTATATCCGGCCTTAACCATATATTCCATGCCCAAGGCATCAGCCTCACGCTCGTTGTCCCGGCTGTAAGATGCCAGCAGGGCTCCGGCTCCGAAACTTCCCAGTTGAGAGGCCAGTTGGCCAAACCCTCCCCCCTGCGTGCCAGCTAACACCGAGAGGCCGCCTACAATAGTCTGGGATAGTATGCCTTTGGACATCTGTTGAGCGGTGTGACGGGCATTGACGTGCCCTAATTCATGACCCAGCAAGGCGGCCAATTCCGCTTCATTCTCCAGGGATAGCAGAATTCCCCGCGTACAGGCGATGCTGCCGCCAGGAAAGGCATAGGCATTCACGTAAGATGCATTCACTACTCGAAAGGAGTAAGGTATATTCGGCCGATGGGTGCGAACAACCATATTTTGGCCGACCTGGTTGACATAATCATTGAGGGCTTTATCCTGCACTTGGCCATAATCGGAGGAGAATTGAAAAGGGGAATACGTTTTGTCAATTTGAATCTCCTGCTCCTCGGATACAAACATCAGTTGTTGTCTCCCGGTGACCGGATTCGCGGCGCAGCCAGTCACCAAGCCCGTCGCGGACATGGACAAGAGCCATAAAAATTTTCGCCGCGTCATACCTTTCATATCCGCTCCTTAAAAAAAAATTATACAGCTTCTTCATGCAATTTGGAATCATTTGCTAAAAAAATCAGGGGAAAAAGAATGGTTGCCTCAGGGAAGGGAATGTTTTTGATTTTTTACGAGACGATCAATTGCAGTTCCAGAAAAAACGTCCCGGCTATGGGATTAGGGCGATAAGGGGGGATGCTCTTAAAACCTAACGATTCATAGAGGGCCTGGGCCCTTTCCATTGTAGGAACCGTATCCAGGCGCATGCAGGAATAACCAATCTTTTTCGCTTCCTTTATAACTGCTTCGGCAAGGGATTTTCCGATCCCCAAACTGCGGAAGGGGGGCCTGACATACAGCCGCTTCATTTCACACGTATCCTGATTTATTTTCCTCAAGGCGACGCAACCTGCTATCTGATCATCCCATAGAGCCAGGAGCAAAACTCCATCGGGTAATGCGTAATCGCCGGGAAGATTGCTCAATTCTTCTTCGAAGTTCTGAAAACTTAGATTAAAATCAAGCGCAGCGGCGTATTCTTCAAAGAGCACAC
>JAOUFX010000630.1 GCA_029857975.1 Deltaproteobacteria bacterium
AATTGCGATGACCCTAAGTAGAATTTTCATTTTTTTCTCCTTTCTTTGATAACTTCACGCCCATCTCCCTCGCCCGATTCGTCCCTCTCGAATGGGGAGAGGGGGAAGTTGGAAAGTTTTATTGCCTCTGACTAAATTTGTTATTCCGATGGGGATCTTTTTTTCTCTTGAACCGGCAGGTAAATAATCTGGCGGTCGATCCTGGAGAGACCCATAAAGGCCGTCCCTGCGGGAGATCCCCTTCCCTCTTCCCGCTCTTCTTCGAAATAAAGGTCGCAATGGGGGCAGTGAAGAGGAATATTTAAGTCGAGAAGGTTGGCGTCCCGATGGAAGCTTCCCCGGCAACGGGGACAATGCGCATAATAAATTTCCATTTCCTTTTCTCTCTAAAAATCAAGATAGTCCTCGAGGCGGATTTTCTGAGCCTCGGGTGGAACTACGGCCCGCGGTGGATAAGGCCGATCTAAAGGCCTGGTGGCGTCGATCACCAGGCCGGAACCCTTCGTCTCTTGGCGCAAGGAAGGATCCAGAAGCTGTCCTTGTATGTTATTCAATATGGTGATGGCTGAATCCGCCTGGCAACAGGTGGCGATCGCCCACATGACCTCCGCGGCGTTTCCTGGATCTATGTCATCATCTACCACAAAGACATGCTTTATGAAATTACTGGCACTTAGGGCGGCCATGGCTGCCCGCATGGGTTCTCCTTCGGTTCTTTTTTTCAGGCTGATCACCAGGTGAAACGGGCCGCCGGAGGCCAGCCAGCAAATATCTTTTACCCCGCTGACCGCCTGTTTGACCCTTTGAAAGATGCTGGCTTCGATAGCAAAATGGGCGTAAAGATGATCCAGGTGAGCACCGAATACGGAATGCATAATGGGTTGGCGGCGGTGGGTGATGGCTCTTGCCCGGAAAAGCCAGGAGAGTCTCTGAGGACCGATCAATCCGGCGAATTCCCCAAAAGGACCCTCAATGGTTCTCTTTTGGGGAAGGATTTCCCCTTCGATGACGATCTCGGCATCGGCCGGGACTAAAAGCCGATCCCCGTAAGTTTCCGAAGGGACGACCCTCAGGGATTCCCCCAGAAGTCCACCGGCTGCTTCGTATTCGTCTTCCTCCAGAGGGACCAGAGCAGAGGCGGAAAGCATGAAAGCCATGTGATGTCCCAGGACAATTCCGACCGGCATCGATTCTCCCTTGGCTTCCATATCTTGAAAATACGCCCAGAGATGCCGGGGGGACATGTAGATGGCCAGGTGATGAGTATCGATGTACATCATCCGGTTCCATGAGGTATTGTAGCGCTCCCCCCGAGGATCCCTGGCCACCACCACCGGCGTAAGGTAGGGCCCTCCATCCATAAAATTGTGTCTCATGATGGGCAGATCCGCAAGGTCCAAGGAATCCTCCTTATGGATGATCTCCTTCACCGGGGCCTCAGTTGGAGGAATTCTTTCTACCTTTCTCTTCTGCCTTAAGCTTTCCAGATATCTCTCGAATAGGGCCACCCGACTCGAATTTTTTATGTCCAACGATACCGCCATTTTCTCCCTGGTTGTAAAAGCATGACAAAGCAAGCGAGTATCCTTCACCTCCCCTTTCAGGCTGGTCACCTGATTGAAAAGGACCGCGGCCAGGTTCCCCCGTTTTTCCAGTTGATAAAGAATCGAGGAGACCTCAAAGGAAGCGGGCTTCACCAACTTAGAAACCCTGAGGGGTTCACCCGGAACTTTTTCCTCTAAGTTTTTCAGCCAAGTGCGTAGGTCTTTAGGCATTCCCTTTTTCTCCGCCAATTAGTGTATCATCTTCTGGTGATCAAAACCAGGGTTCTCCAACACAACTTTCTCATCTGGATGCTACCGGTGTGAAATCTGTCGTCACTTTTGCGCCGCTTTCATCTTGAGGACTGCCTTCTTCATCCGGCCCATGGCCTCTTTGATCTTTTCCGGGTCCGCGCAATAGGAAACCCTGACGAAGCCCTCGTAACCCAAACCGCTGCCGTTGGTCAGCACCACACCGGCCTCTTGAACGAGGTACTCGACAAATTCCAGCGAGGGAACGCCGAGTTCGCGAATATCCGCCAAAACGTAAAAAGCTCCTTGGGGGGTCCCGCAATGGACGCCCGGGATGTCATTCAGTAACTTCACCAACAGGTCTCGTCTCCTCTGATAAGCCTGCCGCATTTCCTCTACGCTGTCCTGGGGACCTTTCATGGCGGTCACACAGGCCAATTGCGAAGGCACATTGGCGCTGATGTTGACCGTGTGGTGATATTTCAGAAATTGTAGCAGCTTATCGGCGGAGGCGGCAACATATCCGATCCTCAAACCGGTCATAGCGTAGGTTTTGGAAAAACTGTTGACCTGAACCACATGTTCCTTGGCACCGGGGAAGGAAAGTGCGCTGGTGTGCGCCAGGCCGTCGTAAACGAGGCATTCGTAGACTTCATCAGAGATGATCATGAATTTTCGCGCCCGGGCGAGTTCGACGAGCCTTTTCAAGACCTTCGCCGGGTAAACGGCTCCGGTAGGGTTGTTGGGACTCAGGAGGATCAGGGCTTTTGTTTTCGGGCCGACCGCCTTCTCAATCTCCGCGGGATCGGGAATAAAACCATCCTCGCTCCGCAGGGTAACAAACACGGGTTTGGCATTGGCCAGCGTGGTATTCACCAGATAAGGGGGGTAGTACGGAACCAGGATAATAACCTCATCCCCCGGATTGGCCAAGGCCATGACGGCAATATGGAGACCCGCCTGCCCCCCGGCGGTGATCAAGATTTCGTCTTCCCAATTATAATCGGCACCGTATTGTTTTTTAATCTTTTGGGCGATGAGCTGGCGCAGTTCATGGCTCCCCCGGTCCGGGCCATAATGGGTATGGCCTTCATCCATGGCTTTCTTGGCTGCATCCAGAATGGGCTTGGGCGTCGTAAAGTCCGGCTCCCCTAACTGCAGGTAGATGCAATCTCCCCTTTTAGCCGCCAACTCCATGATGCTGTAAAATGGGGACCTCTGCACTGCCAGAATTCTTTCCGCTAACATAAA
>JAOUFX010000631.1 GCA_029857975.1 Deltaproteobacteria bacterium
GATCTTCCTTTCTCTATAATATCTAAGGGCACCGGGGTGTAACGGCAAAACAAGATATGGCACCCGTTCGGGGACGGTATAGGTGGCGCTGGCCATCGCTTCCCGCAGCATCTTCGTGTTTTCAAAGGTTGCTTTCACGATGGTATAGACAAGGTCATCGGGCAAATCCTTACCGGCAATAACCGCCGTCCCCAATTCGAGCGTGGGGTATCCTCCGGGGGGGAAATCCCGGTAGATCCTCTGGGCCATGGTGATGGTACGATACATGGGGTAGGCCTTAAGGATCTTCGCGAAATCTTCCTTGGTGAACTTGATAAATTTAATCTTTTTTGTTGTTTGCAATGTAAGCACGGGCCCTGCCGGGTGAGCGAGGTTTAAAAAAGCTGCATCGATCAATCCATCCACCATAGCATCCATGGTAGATTGAAAACTCATATTACGAATATTCGGTTTGACGCCCAGGACGGCGAAGACATTTCTGGCCACAATATCGCTGGTGCTCTGGCGAGGGCCAAAACTGACATTCTTGCCCGCTAAGTCTATGAGGGAATTTATCGCATTGCTCTCCAGGCAGAAAACAATCGTTTCACTGGCATGGATGGGGAATAAAGCCCGAATGCTATCGTATTTTACCCCTTCTTTTGCCCAACCCGTCCCCATATACCCTTCATAGGCGATCTCGGGATTTGTCAGGGCGAAATCTACCTTTTTTCTATGGACGAGCTGCACGTTGGGAACTGTGCCCCCGGTTTCCACGGAGATATTGACCTCCGGAACCTTGGTATTCACCAGCTTGGCCCAGGCTCCTCCCAGGAGATACCAGGGTCCACCGGCCACGGTCGTGGCGATCGAGTACCTTTTTTGGGCCGGGGAAATTTCCGGTGCCAAGCTCCCCAAAATCATTACCGCCATGAGGCCTATTATTACGGGAAAATAATTCTTCTTCATAATTGAACCTCCTTTTTTGGGGGGCGTATTGTCAAAACTTAACCACAGAGAACACGGAGAAAAGATTAAATATCAATATGCTATGAAAATTTTATTTCCTCCCCTCTGTGCCCTCTGGGGTTTCATATTTTGTCCTCTTTTTTCATAAAAATTTTGACATTACCTTATGGGGAAGGGAAACGAGAGATATTTGCCCCCCGGGGTTTTCCGTTAGCGTAGGTACTTTTTTACATCCTCTGGTTTCAGGTAATTCTGCAGATTCACTTGCATAATTCTTGCTTTTTCGAATATCTTGATGCCCGCCCTTTCCTTTTCTTTCAAATGGAACGGCACGGTGGCATCGATGATCATCTTGGCCTTCGTCAGCCGAGGATTCTCCAGCAAATCCTTTACCCCTACGATAGGGGGAATTCTATATCCGCGGCCCTCGGGAAGAATATGCACCTGGTCTTTGGGATTGCACCTCGTGGCCATCGCCCATTCCACCTCGTTGATATCATTAATGTCGATGTCTGTATCCACTAAGATGACGGTGTCCACATGGGTGGAGAAACCAAAGGCCGTGAGAGCTACGTTATACTGCATCCCTTCAAGTTCGTAGTGGTTCTTGTTCACTTTGATGACCGCATGGTGCCAGTAAGCACTGCCAGCGGTAAATACCGCATCAACAACGAAATCGGGAAATACATTTTTAAGATACCCATAAAACATGGGGGCATTGGAGATCCTGAGGGCGTAATTCTCCTTCGTGCCGGCCACCACCGCGTAGGAAAATTTGTGCTGGCGATGAGTAATCGCGGTTACATCCATAATGGGTCTTTTAGCAGGGAGGCTGAGATATTTCAAATATTCTGGCCAAGGACCCTCGGTGGTTTCTTCGTAGGGAGGACGGATTTCCCCTTCGATTACGAGATCGGCGGAGGCCGGTACTTCCAAATCGATGGTCTGGCATTTTACGAGTTCTTCGGGTGAACCCCGCAGCGACCCGGTTAATCCTAATTCATCCTGAAAATGGGGGAGTTTGGTGCAGGCTGCAAAATAAACATCCGGGTGGGCACCGATTACAATGGCAATCGGGAAAGCCACTCCTTTTTTTTCGCCCGGTCGAAATGGAGCCCGATATGCGCTTCCTTGCGGATATTCACCACGACTTTATTCTCACCCTTCATCATGACCCGGTACATCCCCATATTCCTGATGCCCCGGTCGGGGTCTTTGGTGATAATCACCGGTTGCAGGTATTGCCCGCCATCATCCAGCCCAGCCTTGATGCTGGGGATTGTTGCGAAGAGGTTGAATTGTTTGTTTAGGACAACCTCTTGACATGGCCCCTCTTTAACGATGACGGGGTCGATGGGGTGATCGATGGCCTGGAGATATTTCTCTTTGAAGGCAATGGGGTCCAGAGGCAAATTGAGCACCCGGCATATCCGGTTTCTATCAATGAAGAGATTTGCCCCCACCTGGAATTCATACCCCTTTACCTTGGTGAATAAGATCGGGGGGGCACCTTCCACCTTGTCGAGGGCTACGATAATACCCGCCAGTTCATTTTCCGGCTCTACCTCTCTGTCGATTACGATCAGATCACCTCTTTTTTTGAGATCGATAAATACCTGGCCAATACCCAGCTTTGCAGAAGAAACGGACATCTCTTAGTCTCCTTTCTAACCAAATTCTAAGAATGATGATTTCGCAAAAAGTCGTCTCGCCTGCGGAAGCGGGAGTTAAGAGAAGATGTAAATAGTTGATAGTACTGGATCCCCGTTTTCACGGGGATGACCAAAAAGAGTATTTTCATACTTTTTACGAGTCCATCAAGAATGATTCAATTTCTAAACGCAGAAATTCAATCGTTGCAGACCGATTATAATTAAATATATATGTTTTGTTCAAGAATTATATTGCTGGAGTTTCCTGGAATGGTAGCAGGACTGAAAATTCTGTCAGGCCGATTTTCGGGGTCCCTCAAGCCCCAATTTTCAGACGCAGGACCCAAAGGAGATACAAACCGATTCTCCTTAAAAAAATCTATCCCCTGATAATTACAGTAGAAAGAAGAAGTACTCGTTTCCCCTATAAACTTCGCC
>JAOUFX010000632.1 GCA_029857975.1 Deltaproteobacteria bacterium
CAGGTGACTGACTTTTTAGATCACTTTGGCCGAGATCCCCAGGTTCAAGGAATTTTAATGTATCTCGAAACGCTGCGCGATGGGAGACGTTTCATGGAGATCGTTCGCCGAGTCCCCCGCGAAAAGCCCATCATCATCTACAAAGCAGGTCGCACAGCGGGTGGCACTCGCGCCGCCCATAGCCACACCGGGGCCATTGCCGGTTGGAAAGAGCTCTATCGCGGAGCCTTGGATCAGGTAAATGTCATTCTCTCCCCTACCATGGAACTTCTTCTCCCTTTGGGGCACGCCTTAATTGAGCGCCCCCCCATGAGAGGAAAACGGGTGGCCATTGTAACGATGGGAGGATCGTGGGGCGTGACTCTTGCGGATCTTCTCGAAGAAGAAGGGTTGATCGTCCCTGAGTTGAGCGCAACGACTCAAACAACTCTGAAGTCTTTGGGCATGCCGCTCCGAGCCTCTACGCGAAATCCGGTGGACATTGGAGCAGCAGGAGTTTCGGCTTTTTCAGTTCATTCACTCCTGGCCATGGGTAGGGTGATCCTTTCTTCGGATGAAATAGATGCCCTCGTTCTCCATGGGTTCGGCCGGCCGGGTTTTGTCCGGAACGAAACCCCTCTGGGGAGAAAACTTTTCCTGGGTCTGGAAGAACAAATCATGCGCAGCTACAACGGACTCCAGCAGGAGATCGGCAAGCCGGTTATCCTGGGGTGTTGCCTTTCCCAATGGGAGAGCCAGGCCATTTTCGACCTGCAAAGTGAGGGGATTCGCATCCATCAGCGGCTGGATGAAATCGCCCAGATCCTCTTCCGGATGTATGAATACTGGAGAAAAAAATTTCCCGCTTCACCCTAAAAGCCCAGTGGAAAAAGCCAACAAGAATTGTGCGGCATAATATAAAGGCAAACCGATCAGCCGATTCCGAAATTCTTCTTTTAGAAATTTGTCCCGGGCGACAAAGATATCCGAAAAATAAAAACAAAAGGCCCCTCCCAGGATGAACGCCCTTCCGGAAAAGGGAAGGGTAGATCTCCAGAAAACAGCCCCAGCTCCCCAAACCATTATGGTGATGACCAGGATGTAAACGAACACCGGAACAAGCATGTGTTTTAAATATGGGCGGAGCCAGAAAAATACAAAGGCGCTGACTCCTAAAAGGATGAATGCCCCCGGAGAAATCCACTGCCAGATTTTAATAAGCACCGAAAAACTAAAAACATAGAAAATATGACCGATTAAAAAAGCCACAAGACCTGCCTGAAATGTTTTTTCTCCGGGCAGGGCCAGACAAATATCGCCGACCAGACAAAAAACCAAACCGACGAGAAGATAATGATAATAGACCGGAATCCCATGGGGCTGCAGAAAAGCGGTTATGACAAAAAGTAGAGAAAGGATCGTTTTGTTGATGAATAGGAATTTGAGCTTTTTCTCTTTTTCATGATAGAGAAGGCCAGCCAGTAAAAGGCAACTGCCAATGATGATGAATATGTTTATCATGATCTGCTAATCGGTGAGGGGCCCTTCATGAACAACTCATCCAAATGCATTCAGCAATCTGTCGCAGCGAGGAACGAAGCGACGAAGTAATCCTAACTTTCCTCTGGGCCCTCTGTGGTGAATCGCCTTTTTTAGGTTGTCGTTATTTTTTCAGCTTCGCGAAAATCTCCCCGAGGGTGCCGAGCTTCTCAATTTTCTCTTCTTTTTTGAGAAACTTTTCGAATGCTTCCCGGTCTTCCTTTTCTTTCATCACCTTCTGGGAAAGTTGGATCCTTCCTTTTTCATCTATGGCAACGATCTCCACTTGGATCTCTTTTCCTTTAAGAATCTTCTTTTTTACCTCTCCTTTCCCGGAATGAATTAATTCGTCCATCGGGAGCAGGCCCCGCACATCCATTCCGATCTGCGGCAGTCTTACGAAAAGTCCATAGGGTTTCTGATCCTCCACGATCCCTTTGAGGACCTGCCCGACCTCCCGACGTACCTCTTCTTCCTCTCCGGCCATTCGTTGCTTGATGGCCGCATCTTTAATGGAAAGGGATATGCGGCGCTTTTCTTCGTCTATTTTCAGAACCAGCGCATCCACCCGGTCTCCTTCCTTAAGCAGGCGACTCGGATGAGGAACGCGTTGATAGCTTATTTCAGAAACATGAACCAGGCCATCTAAACCCGGGGCTACTTCTACAAAAGCTCCATAATCAGTCAACCTGGAGACTTTCCCGGAAATCACATCCCCTTCTTTGATATCAATACCCTTTTCCCAGGCACCAGGTTCCAAAGCTTTCAACGAAAGGGCAATTTTCTGGCGGCCATTTTTCTCCGGCTCAATCTTCAGAATCTTTACCCTGACCATTTGGCCCGGCTCAAGGATCTCAGAAGGATGGCTAACCCTGATGTGGGTTAACTCGGAAATATGAACCATTCCTTCAATTCCCCCGATATCCACAAAAGCGCCAAAGTCAGCCAATCTTGTAACTTTTCCTTCGAGTTCAAGGTCAGTTTTAAGTGAGGACATCGTCTCTTTGGCCTTCTTGTCCTGATCCTCCTGAAGGAGCGCGCGCCGGGATAGGATAATATTCCTTCCTTTCTCATCCAGTTCCATAACTCGGAACTGGTATCTACCCCCAACATGCTCTTCGGGTTTTTCACAATACTGGAGGCCAATCTGGCTCAAAGGGCAAAATGCCCGTATCCCGGAAATTTCTACTTCAAAGCCTCCCTTGTTAACGGCCGCAACTCTCCCCTCCACTGGAATTTGATTTCTTTTGGCTTCCCGCAGGAGGTGGATGGCCTGAGCGCCATGAACTTTCATTGCCTTACTGAGATGAATCCCGCCCCGAAAGGATACCACCCGCAGTTCAACCCGATCTCCTTCTTTAACACTCAGGTTTCCGTCTTTGTCCCGAAATTCTTCAACGTCGGCTATTCCTTCGCTTTTACCCCCTAAATCAACAAATACTGTCTCCTTGCCCACTTTCACCACGCTGCCGGATACGACATCGCCGGGAGTAAACCTTTGACCGAGTGTCTGGGTACT
>JAOUFX010000633.1 GCA_029857975.1 Deltaproteobacteria bacterium
AACATCGAGGCCGAAGCCCTGGGGCAGCGCTTGAACTGGGAATCGAACCGTATGCCGGATATCGACCGCCCGAATCCTCTCCTCCGAGAGCATTCCCATCTTGACCACCTCCGTCCCCCGGACTTTCAGAAAACAGGGCGTATGCCTTTCGTTCTCGAAGTCATGCGTCGCTGCTATGACTTGGGATTGCCGGTGCGGATTCGCTTTTGCTCTCCTTTTTCTCTGGCGGTGAACATCCGAGGAATAGAAAATCTGCTGATAGACATCTTGACGGCCCCTCAATTCGCCCATCGACTCCTTACTTTCCTGACCGATGAGGTCCTTATCCCCTGGGTCCAGGCGCAGCGGGAGGCCATTGGTCAACCCTACGGCCCGGCTAACGGGGCGGATGCGGCTGCTTCCCCTCCCATTGTGACCGTGGAGATCCTGGATGAGTTCGTCATGCCCTATATCCTGCGCATGAACCAAAAAATCGGCAAGGTGACCGGCATGGGGTATTGGGGGTACAGTTACCTTTTCAAAAATCCGGTAAAGTTCAAAAAGATGCTCGAGCTGATGGCCTTAGTGAATCCGAAAACCTTGAACTGCCTGGACCCGGATGTTGCGCGCACGGGGCCGGAACCCTATGCAGAGTTCGCCAGACAAAAGAAGATGTCTCTCAGACTGGGTCTGGATACCCTGCTTCTTCAAGAAGGTTCATTGGCGGAGATTGCGGGACGGTGTCGGAGGTATGTGATGGCCGGTTCTCAAGCCGAAGGTTTGGTAATTTCCCTCAACGATGTTTCGATTCACACCCCTCCCCGGAATGTTCACACCGCCATTGCCGCTGTCCGGCATTTTGGAAAGTTGCCCATAGAGGACCGTCCGCAGGAGTCTTTTCAGCCGCCGGAGGTGGAATCCTTCGGTGATTTTTTGAAGAACTGCCGCGACCCGGTCTTTTTGGGGGGAAGGGGACGAGTTGCTTGACTGGACTGGCGGTTGAGGCCGCTCTGGAGTCCACTCTGTAATTCAGGAGGCCGGGGGTTTTCATGAGTGATAGGCTTTTAATGTAAAATTATGAGGTTAACTTTATAGGAGGCTTTGAATGGAAATAACCAAGAAAATCTCTGAACTTATATGGGCGGCAAGGCTTGCCCAAATGCCTTCGGAAGTTCTGGAATATAGCAAGAGTTTGATGCTCAGCGCCCTTGGGGCCATGGTAGCAGGCGCAATGCTTCCTACCGCCAAGATCATGGTGAGATACATCCAGCGCCGGGGAGGAAATCCCGAAGCTACAATTATGGGCGCAGGATTTCATAGCTGCGTCGAGAACGCAGCTATGGCTAACGGGACCTTCGCTCATGCCACGGAATATGAAGACGACAGCCTCCCCGAAAGCACCTCAAGCTACACCCAGATACCACCCGTTCTTGCGCTGGGAGAGAAACTGAAAGCTTCCGGGAAAGAGGTGCTGGAAGCATTCGTTGTCGGCAATGAGGTACAATCAAGAGTTGGAATTGCTTGCCTGGAAGCGAGGCGTCATGGCTATCTGAATCTCAGTCTGTCAGGAACATTAGGAGTCGCCGCAGCAGCGGCAAAACTTCTGAAGCTTGATGTCCAACGCACAACCATGGCCATAAGTCTCGCTGCCTCGCAGGCTGGCGGCATCGTCCGTCAGAGTGGGACCATGTCTCACTATTTAGAAATGGGATTTGCAGGAAGAAACGGATTGGGAGCAGCACTCCTCGCCGCTGAGGGGCTTACCAGCAGTTCGAATATTCTCGAAGCACCTCGTGGTTTTTTTGACCTCGTAACCTGCGGCCAGGTAGCGGCACCCGAAGATATAATCAACAATTGGGGAAAACCATTTCGGGTCATGCAGGTGGGAATAAAAAAGTACCCTTGCTGCTACCACATGCAGCGTATCATTGAGTCGGCTGTGAAATTGAAGGAGGAGCACTCGTTCTCCATCGAAGATATTGAAAGAATAGAGGTCGAAGTAAATCCCATGCTGCCCCAGGTCATTCAATACCCCGAGCCTAAGAATGCCGAAGAAGCCCAGTTTAGTTTGCCTCATGGCATGGCGGCAGCATTACTGGAAAAGAGGATTTCCCCGGAAAGCTTCTCGGATGAAAGAGTCCGAGACCGAGCGTTTCGAGAAATGAGGCAAAAGGTGCATACGATTGTGCATGAAGAATGGGGGTGGGCGACGACAGGTTGGAATCCGATCGTTACCATCTTTCTGAGGGAGGGCAGAAAACTGCGTAAGGAACTCGGTTACGCCCAGGGGCAGCCACCTGATTTACTTCCCGTCGAAGAAGTAATAAAAAAATACAAGACCTGCACCGATAAGGTGCTCGGAAGCCAAAAGATTGAAGAATCTATACGATGGACCTTAGAGCTTGAAAACCTTGACAACATATGCAGGTTGGTTGATACCGTGGCCTTTACCGTTCATAGTCATGATTGACTGGGTTAAAGGAAATCTTGGCCAAAGTTTACCCGGTTGAACCGGCGGCCATATCCCTGCCGCCATTGACTTCTAACCCAAACCCTTTTTATTTTATCTATCGCCTCTAACCTCTTGCCTCTTACTTTTCTCTCCTCGCCTCTTGCCTATCGCCTATGCTGTATGGCATACTTGAGTCATGTCCAAGAAGAAACCACGCCTTTTCCTGATCGACGGCAGTTCTTATATATACCGGGCTTTTTTTGCCATCCCGCACCTATCCAATTCTAAAGGATTCCCCACGAATGCCATTTATGGCTTTACCAACATGCTCCTTAAAATCCTGCGGGAGCAAGAGCCGGAATATATGGCCATTGCCTTCGATGCCCCCGGTCCTACCTTTCGCCATGAAGTTTTCGGTGATTACAAAGCCAATCGCCCGGCTATGCCTGAAAATCTCAGACCGCAGATCCCTTGCATCAAAGAAATAGTGACCGCCTTGAATATACCCGTTCTCGAGAAGGCAGGGTATGAGGCTGACGACTTGATCGGCACTCTGGTCAAAAAGATGGAAAACGAAGGAGTTGATACGGTCATCGTTT
>JAOUFX010000634.1 GCA_029857975.1 Deltaproteobacteria bacterium
CCCTGCACCACGTCGTGTTCGATGAGGACGGCCTTTTAACGGGTGCCACCAGAGGCTCTGTTCTCATTGAGACGAGTACCCTCACCTTGGAGGCCAAAGAGGAGGCGTACCAGGCCCTAAAGTCCGTCGGCGTGGATATGTTGGATTGTCCTCTGAGTGGTACGGGGTCCCAGGCACTCCGCAAGGACCTGGCAGTTTACGCCAGCGGGAACCAGGAAACCTGTAAGCAGTACCGGGCCATTTTCGACGGATTTGCCCGTGCCTTTTATTATATCGGTGGGTTCGGAATGGGCACTAAATTGAAATTTTTGAACAATCTACTGGTCACGATCCATAACGTGTCGGCAGCAGAGGCCTTTGTCCTGGGAATGAAGGCGGGATTGGACCCGCAAATGATTTATAAGGCTGTCATCGACGGCTCCGGCTCGTCCCGCATGTTTGAGGTGCGGGGACCGCTGATGGTAGCCGGAAAATACGATACCCCCATGATGAAGGTGGATCTACACCGGAAGGACATAAAGCTCATCACCAACTTTGCCAACGGGCTGCAGTGCCCAACCCCTCTACTCTCTGCGGCGGCGCAGCTTTACACCGCAGCCTCGGCTCACGGATGGGGCAACCAGGATACTGCCTCGGTCTGTGCAATTATGGAGGAAATGGCAGGGCTGAAGAGGACAGGAAGTTAATAAAGCTTGGTCTCCCGCTCCTAACGTTTCAACAACTTGCTGCCGTAAAGACCTGTCGGTTTGATCAGAAGAATTAGCAACATAATAGCAAACGGCGCCATTTGCGCCAGCGGGGCGTAAATGAGAGATCCCAGGGAGATGACCTGCCCGACGATAAAAGCGGATGCCAGGGTTCCTTTAATGCTGCCTAGACCGCCGATAATGACGACCATGAAAACGAACGCCAGGACGTGAAGCCCCATATGGGGGTCTACCATGATCAGCGGCGCGTGCAGTCCCCCCGCCAGTCCGGACAATGTTCCGGCGATGATGAAGGTAATGGTGAAGAGTTTGTACACGTTAATGCCGAGGCCTTCTACGTGTTCCACGTCTTCAATACCGGCTCGGATGGCCTTGCCGGTGATGGTCCGGTTTAAAAAGAGCCAGATGCCGCCATAAACCAAAAAGGAGAGGGCGATGACCACCAGACGGTAGACGGGGATTTCGGTACCCAGAATTGTGACCTGAGTTTCAATGGGAATGGGAGCCGGCCGGGGAACCAGTCCCCAGATGTATTTGATGCCCCCCACGCCGGCGATCAGAATTCCAAAGGAGGCGATCATGGTGAAAGTGATATCCCGTTCATAAATGCGTAAAAATACGAACCGCTCCACCCCGAAACTGACGAGACCCGCCGCAGCCATCCCCCCAATCATACCGAGCCAGGTGTTTCCCGTGGCGACATAAAGGGAATAGCTGATAAACGCACCCACAGAATAATAAAGCAATTGGTCGAGACTGATGATGCGCATCAGGCCGAAACAGAGCGACAGGCCGATCGCCATTAGGAAAAAGATACTGCCGATGCTCAGCCCAAAAATGACGCCGGAAATCAATAGTTGCGTGTCCATCATCTACTTCGGTTTCCTCTATCCTATGAACTTGGTAAGATTCTCTTCAGGGGGTGAGCTTTTTTTAGGATGGGCTCCAGCGTGCTCCAAATGCCCTTTTCCCCAGCCAGCATGATGAATACCAGCAGCAAGCCGATGAAAAGTTCCCAGTTGACAATAAATCCGCTGATCAAATCTTTCATGCCGGTGTAAGCGATCGCTCCGACGATGGGTCCGTAGAGCGTGCCCACACCTCCCAGAATCGTCACCACCACCGGATCGGCGCATCGCGCGGGGCTGGTGATTTCGGGGCTCACGAAGCCGAAATAAACGGCGTACAGCGTGCCGGCCAAAGCAGTCGTCGTATTGGCGATGATAAAAGCCAGCCAACGGATGTTAAAGTTGCTGTAGCCAAGAAATTTTAATTTGTCTTCGTTGATCTTGGTGGCCAAGCAGCAGGCGCCGAAAAGAGAATCGTCCAGATATTTGTAGAACGCCCAAAGGGCCATGGCCACCAGGAAAACGAAGATGAAAAAGTGACTGGGTTTGCCGAGGTCAAGCACGGGGGTCGAGGTCATCCGGGTCAAAAACCACAGGCCGTTGTCGCCGTGGGTGATGGGGGCCAGAATTTTTTCCATTAGGTAATACATAATCACCGCCAGCGCCAGATTCACCAGGGCAAAATAGTCGCTGCGCAACCGGATAAAAAAAGCGCCGACGATGGCCGAGACGACTACCCCGGACAGAAGCCCCCAAAGTATGCCGAGGTATGGGTTGGTGCCGAAGTAATAAAGATAAAAAGCGGTTCCATATGCACCCACCGCCAAATAGGCCGGCTGGCCGAAGGAAATAAAACCGACCCGACCCAAAAGGAAATTACAGCCCATGGTGTAGATGGAAAAAATAATGACCTCAATCGCGAATGGCAGGGGCAGAATGACCCTTGCTACGCCCAGGAGCAGAAACGCCAGCAGGATGCCCCACCACCACCGGAACGTATTGATCATGAGAATTTCCCTCTTCCGTCCATTGGGTTATGACTTTTTTACCCCCTCACCCTTCCCCTCTCCCCGAATCGGGGGAGAGGGCGGGGTGAGGGGGGGCATAAATTTAAAGATACTGTTCACAGATATTGGTTTTGATTGATTCCTCGTCGGTAAGCTCGGTGACGATTCGCCCCTCTTTGATGGCGTATATCTTATCGGATATAGCGCACACCAAGGGTAGGTTTTGTTCAACGATCACCAGCGCCGACTTTTTGCCCAGTTCCTTGAAAACGTTCTTCAGGTGGGCCACAATGCTGGGGGCCAGTCCCTCGGTGGGCTCATCGATCAGCAGCAGTTTCGGGTTTCCCAGTATGGCTCTGCCGATCATCAACATCTGGCGTTCACCGCCGCTCAGGTATCCACCCTTGCGATCCATGAGCTGTTTCAGTCTGGGAAAATAGTTGGTCACCTGATCCCAGTT
>JAOUFX010000635.1 GCA_029857975.1 Deltaproteobacteria bacterium
GGAATTTCTGTTTTTAACAGAAGGAAAGGGAGGAAAGTGAGCAAAGCGGTGCGGGTAGAAATATCGATGATCCCGATGGTGAGGAGAGCGGAAAAGCCTTTCGGATCGCTAATCCCCCAGCGATTGCCTTCCACAGCCTGCCCCTGCTTGGCTGGGAGTGACAGTGGACTGGCTTGACTTTTCCTGGCCAGGACCCAGAGAATCACCCCGATGATGATCCCGCCTATAGACAGACTGAACACTGCCGGCCGCCAGCCTACGAAATTGATTAAAAGCGCCAACAAGAAGGGGACACAAACTTTTCCTACATCTCCCGAAAAATTAAATGTTCCCATCGCTGCCCGTCGCCCCGAGCCTTCGAAAACCCGGGAAAGGACGGAAGAACTCAGACCATGCTGGCCGGCGGCTGTTCCTTTGGCGAGAATGAGGGCGATAAAAAAGGCCGGGAAAGTGGTGGCCATGCTCAAAAGCAAGAATCCCCCAGCCAGGCCGAGCGTTCCGCTGGCGACCACCGTCAATTCTCCTACCCTCTCCCCCAGAAGGCTCAAAGGAAGCTGGAAGAGGCCCATGGCCCCGGAGAAGACCCCTTTGAGGATCCCCACCTCGCTGAAGGAGAGATGTAGTTCGGCCGCTATAAAAGGAAGGAGGAGATAAATGGAATCGGCAAAACCGTCATCGATAAAATGAAAGGCTCCATAAGAGAAAAGAGACCGGGCCCGTTGGCCTTTGGCAATTGGATCCAAACTCCCTTCCTTGATGGCTTCGTAAAAAGTCCATCTGTCCCACCCGGGGCGGGATTGCGCGCCTTGTCCGGCGAAACGCGGGAGAGCTTTTTACTCTGCCATGACTCTGAAGACTTTTTATGAGATCATCTTCCTTGTTTCACAGAAAAGCTTTTTCCAGAAGAGTGATATCCCGCCGGCGGTAAGCCGAGACCACCTCGGCACAGAATAAAAGGATGATCGATGAATAAAAGGCCCAAACCACCAGAATGACGATGGCCTCCAGAGAGCCGTAAATAACATTGTACTGGTGGGAGCGCCCGACATACCAGGCAAAAAAATGTTTAGCGACTTCGAAAAGAAACGCGCAGCTCGTCCCGCCGGCTAAGGCATGGCGGAAGGAAGTTTTAATGTTTGGAATAATCTTGTAAGTGGCCGTAAACCCCAGCGCCAGCACGAAATAGGGAATAAGGTAACCCACGAGAAACTCGACCCAGTCTGATTCCATTAGGTTTAACCCGAAAAAACTTAATTGATAAGTCTCCATGATCCGGGTAAAGGCCGTTACAAAAAGAGAAAGGAAAAAAATCAAAGCCGAGGCCGGGATCATGGAGAGGGCCAGCAATTTAGACTTCCAGAAAGGTCTCCTCCGCTCCACCCGGAAGACTACTCCCATGGCAAACTCCAACGAGGAGAAAATAACGCTGGCCGTCCAGATCATGGAGAGAAACCCCACCCAGCCCAAAACTCCGGCTCGTTGCCCAATGGTTTGGGCTTCCCTGAATATTAAGGTGCTGGCCTGAGGGAATAAACGATCGAAAAAAGAGATGGTCATCTGGTGAGCCTGCTCGGAAGAGCCAAGGATGTACCCCGCTGCCGAGACCAGTAAAAACAGGAAGGGGATCAAGGAGAGAATCGAATAGAAGGCCAGGGCTGCCGAGAGATTCATACACCCATCCAGGGAGAAGGCCCGGCGGGCTTCCCAAAAGATGTCCCCAGCCGTCTTCAGCTGGAAACGGAGCCGCTCGACCCAGAAGGTAGATACTTTTCGCCGCCACTGCTTCATTAAAAATCCTTCTTCCCAGCACCGGAATGGATGGCTTGCAGATGGCAGGTGTCATTGATCAGAGAAACGACGAAATTTCCCCGCGTGTATTCAAAGCAGTTGACCGCGGTGGTATCCTGCTTGATCTGCCAGAAATGAGAGTCATCCAGGCCCAGGACCGCGCAGATCAAGATTTTCGCAACGACGCGATGCGCGACAATCAGGACGGTCTTTTCCGGATTCTCCCGCACCACCTTTTGAAGACCTTGCCAGGCCCGGGCTTTTACCCGAGCCAAATTCTCCCCTCCGGGAAAGGTGACGGCCTGCGGCCGCTCCCGCCAAGCCCGGTAGAGGTCAGGGTATTTTCCCCTCACTTTTTGTAAGGGGAGGCCGTGCCAATCACCGAAGTCGATGTCGATAAACGCCGGCTCAGGAATCACTTGTAGACCCTGCATGGCGGCGATGGCTCGGGCCGTTTCTTCAGCGCGGGAAAGGGGGCTGCTGTAAACCACATGCAAGGTGACCTTTCGAAAATATTCGGCCAAAGCCTTGGCTTCGGCCTGTCCCGTGGCGTTAAGTTGGCAGTCCACCCTGCCGCGGAAAATTTCCTCTTGGTTCCATTCGGTCGTCCCGTGCCGAACGAGATAAACCCGGGTCATCTTCTTCTACCCTTCACCCTCAGCGTAAGCGTTGCAACGAGTGGGCATTTCTTGCGAATGAATGCATTATTACCCAAGGCCCAAAGCAAGTCAACCCTGATGGTATTCTTCTCTCCTCCTTTCCCCTCCACCCTCGGCGGAAGGCAAATAAATTTTTTGAGAATAATTGACTGGATGACATTCCCATTCCTCAATGTTATAATTTTTAAGTCTTCTTACAATTTTTCTCATTCCCTTGTATAGAAAAGGAAATCCCTATGGCCAGGATACCTCATGTGGAGCCGAATGATTGCATTTCCTGCGGGCTTTGCGCAGAAACATGTCCGGAAGTATTTCGTCTAAACGATCAAGACCTGTCGGAAGTCTACAACTCCACGGGGGCATCCGAGGAGAAAATCCAGGAAGCCATTGACAGTTGTCCGGTCCAATGCATCCACTGGGAAGAGTGAATTGATCAGACTTACGGAGTTTAAAAAATATCGTCTGGATAATGGCTTGCATCTCCTTATAGGCGAAGCCCCTGCTTTACCCATCGTTTCTTACCAAGTTCACTTTGCCGCCGGCTCCCGGTTTGAAAGGCCGGGTATCACC
>JAOUFX010000636.1 GCA_029857975.1 Deltaproteobacteria bacterium
TCGCGTCGGATCGGGCCAGATTTATAGCGTGGATGGCGGGCGGACGATGCAGTGAACAGTAATTTTTTGGACGCAGATGAACGCAGATTAACAGGATGTTGAATGTTATTTTTTTCTGCGAGGTTTTTTACATTTCAGCCCAGCGGAGGAAAGGGGAAGGAAAGAAAATTCCCCTAAGGAGACGAAGAAAGAAAAAGAAATAGAGGTCTAAGGAAGAAGATCGGACAGATCTTTTTATTCAGCCATTATTATGCAACGTGAGGGTGCCGATCAAGGGGGTTGGTATGGAGTTGGAGTATTTAGAGGAAGTTAAAAAGCTACTGCATGGCCAGAGTTACAACGTAGTAGGAAAAGACATGCAGAGGGTGGACGCTGTCGAAAAGGTAACCGGAACGGCTAAGTATGCCGCCGATTATATGATGGAGAAAGCTGGGCACGTGAAAGCCGTCCGCAGTCCGTATGCCCACGCTCTTGTTCAAAGGATCGACAGGGCTAACACGCTGAAGATCCCGGGGGTGGAGGCGGTGCTCACCGCGGAAGATGTGCCGGGGGAGAATCAAATCGGCTACCTGGTTGACGATCAGCCCATCCTTACCACCAAAGCCAGATATGTCGGTGACATCGTCGCTTTGGTTGTAGCTCGGAATGATAGAGCCGCTTGGGAAGGGGCCGACCAGTTGCGGGTGGAGTACAAAGAACTGCCGGCCATCTTTGATCCCCGCGAGGCTTTGCACAGCGATATCAGAATTCATGAACACAGCAAACTTGCTACCGATGTGAAGATCCTTAAAGGAAACGTGGAAGAAGCCTTTCGTCAGTGCGATGTGATCGTGAAGAGGACCTATCGGACAGGCTCGCAGGATCACGCCTATTTAGAGCCCGAAGCCGCGGTGGCTATTCCCACCGGGGCGAGGAGCGTCACCGTGATCGGAACCACGCAGAATCCCTTCCGGACCCGCCATACCGTGGCGCGCGTCTTGGGATGGAAGGATTCGGAAGTCATGATTATGACGCCTTATATCGGCGGGGGGTTTGGAGGGAAAGACACCTACGGGCCGCTCATTTGCAGCCTGGCGGCTTTGGCTGCGGTCAAGATCGGCCGGCCGGCCATGATCGTCTTTCCCCGGTACGAATCTTTCGCCTACCGTTTCAAACGAGGTCCCTTTGAGATCCGCTACAAGACAGGTGCTACCAAGGATGGCAAAGTTAGGGCCATCCAGGTGGATTACATCGTAGATGCCGGGGGATATGCCACCTGGTCCGTGGGCTTTACCAAAAGGGCCGCCTACCATGCCACCGGGGTTTATGAAGTGGAAAACGTCAAAGTGGAAGGCCAGGCCGTTTACACCAATAACCTGCCCAACGCGGCTTTTAACGGCTTCGGCAACCCTCAGATGCTCTTTGCCGCCGAGTCCCAGATGGACGCCATGGCGGAAGCACTGCATATGGATCCGGTGGAATTCCGCGTAAAGAACGCTCTCATCCCCGGCTCACGAACCGGGACCAACCAGGTCCTCGATCACGCCGTGGGGATCAAGGAGCTGATCCAAAAGGTCGCCGTAAAAGCGGAATGGGGCGACAAGCGGGCACAGTATGCCAGCGGGCAGAAAGGAACGAAACGGCGTGGAATCGGCGTGGGGTGCAGCTGGCACGGCTGCGGTACAACGGGATTCAAACGCGATTGGGCCGGGGCCTCGGTCATCGTGAACCCCGATGGAAGCGTGAGCTATTCGACGGGAATTGTCGAGATTGGTCAGGGAACGACCACTTCCCATGCCATGATGGTTGCCGAAGTACTGGGCGTTCCCTTTGAACGGGTCAAGGTCGATGTCAATAATACCGGAACCATGCCGGACAGCGGAGAGACCCATGCCCAGCGAGGGACGATCATCGGAGGGACAGCGGCGGTGGATGCCGCCCTGAAGGTCCGCAAGAGGATGAACAAGCTCGCCGCCGAACTCTGGGAATGCAGCGAGGACGATATAGCCTTCGGCCAGGGCGAGAGTTACAATCTCAAAAGCCCGGCGCAGAGGATCGCCTTCCAAGACTTGGCTTATGAAATGTATATGAGGGGGATTCCCCCGGCCGAGTATGGATTCATCAAAGCCAGGAGAGGATACCCGGACCCGGAGACGGGGCAGGGAGATCCTTATGCCGCTTACACCTTCGGGTGTACCATTGCCGAAGTGGAAGTGGACTTAGAGACCGGCCAGGTGGATGTTCTCCGGCTGATTCCGGGTGTGGCAGCCGGCAAGATCATCCAGCCGGCCGTCGTCAAGGGTCAGGTATACGGGTGCGGCATGTTGGGGTTGGGTTATGCCTTGACGGAGAAGGTGGTGCGTAAAGACGGAAGAATGCTCAACCCCTCATATACGGATTATTTGATTCCGACGATCAAAGATATGCCGGAGATGGCCGACCTGGTGGTGGTGGAAGACGAATACAAATATTCGGGTTTCGGAGCCAAGGGGGTGGGGGAGATTGCCTTTATTGCCACTCCCTTAGCGATTGCCAACGCGCTCTATCAGGCGCTGGGCATCCGTTTTTATGATATGCCGCTGGATATGGAAAAAATCTATTTTGCCATAAGGGAGAAAAAGAGCCATGGAAGCAGAAGTTAGACCTTTACCGAAGATGGATTATATGGCCCCTTCTTCGCTGAAGGAAGCCCTCAATCTGTTGAAGAAGTATAAAGACAAAGCGAGACTCCTGGCCGGAGGCACCGACCTGATTCCCAAGATGAAGAAGAGGATGGTCAAAGCCACCGTGGTCATCGATCTGAATCGCATCCCCGGCCTGTCGGGGATCCAACTGCGGAAGGATGGCCTTCATATCGGGGGACTCACGCGCCTGGCCGAGATTAAAGAATCACGCCTGGTCAGGGAAAAGGCACCGGTCCTGGCTCAGGCCATCGGCCTGATGGCTTCGCCTCCCATTCGGAATCGAGCCACCATCGTGGGAAATCTTTGCACTGCCTCTCCGGCTGCAGATACCGCGCCTCCCCTGCTGGTCC
>JAOUFX010000637.1 GCA_029857975.1 Deltaproteobacteria bacterium
AGCGGGTTGGTTCCTAAGTCTTTCGATTCATAAGTTCGATTCCGAACTTATTTACTCAGGACTTAGTGCTGAGTGAGTTATTTCTCCGAGCGAAATCGTAAAAATCCGTCACTTTATTTTCGAATCGCAGCACTACGTTCGCTCCACGAGTTCAACCCGAACATTTTCCGGGGCCTGGATGTAAGCAATCCGAACTCCCGGCCGGATCGTGTTAGGTTCCACGGTAAATTCTGCCCCCCGGCGTTTTAATTCGGCCGCTACTTCATCCAACTTGGCCACGCGGAACCCAAAATGGTCAAGCCCCAGGTGGGGACCGGTCGGGCTGTCAGGCATATCGGACTCCGGCGGGACCCGCAGGATAAAAATGGCCAGGCCATTGATGTCCAGGTCGATTCGGCCTTGGCCGTCCGATTGGACCGATTCGATTATTTTGGCGCCAAACATGCGGTGATAATACTGGGCCGTGGCCATGGGATCCCGGCTGTAGAGATGAATGTGGTAAAAAGTAAAAGCTGCCATAAACCCTCCTTTTTCGATCAGCAACCCCCCCTATCACCAGACTCCTCCTGGCAGTCATTATCCGGTGTAATGCCAAACGCCGCCAAGAGGCCATCCTTTGGATAAAGGCCCTCGTTATTTGCCTTTAAATACCGGATCCCTTTTTTCCACAAACGATTTCATCCCTTCCTCCCGGTCTTCCGTATTCCAGCAGAGGGATTGAGCCAGGCGTTCATGGTCCAGGGCTTGCCCAGGTCGATGCGGGAATAATTCTGGAGCGCCTTCTTGGCCAAAGCTAAGGGAACGGGAGCGCTCTTTATAAACTTCAGAGCAAAATCTCTGGTGGCCTTGGGTAGCTCTTCATGGGGAACCACTTTGTTTACTAAGCCGATTCGCAGGGCTTCCTGGGCGTCAATGACCTCGCCGGAAAAGATCAATTCTGCGGCTTTGGCATAGCCTACGAGCCTCGGCAAGAGCCAGGCCCCGCCCCAATCCGGGTGCAGGCCGCGGCGCACGAATACCTGGCCAAACCGCGCCCGATCGCTGGCAACCCGCATGTCGCAGGCTAAGGCCAGATTACAGCCTCCGCCCGCGGCCACCCCGTTGACCGAGGCGATCACCGGCTTTCCCGTGGACTGAATCAGCAGGACCACCTTATCCCGCGTGGGCCTCTGGTCGATACTCAGCGTGGCTTCGGCCCGGGTATTGCCCGAGACGAACTCTTTCACATCACCTCCAGCGCAGAAGGCCTTGCCCGCGCCGGTGATCACGATGACTTTCACCTCGTTGTCGGCGACGGCCACTTCCAGAGCCGCCAGGATCTCCTGTCGCATCCCTCCCCCCAAGGCATTCATCGCCTCCGGCCGATTCAGGGTGAGGGTGCCGATCCCGTCTTCTTTGTTGAACAACACGAACTCCCAGTTCATCTCGATCCTCCATTCAATTCGAATCTTATTGATTTAATTGGGACGCAGATTGGCGCAGAAAAACGTTGATACATCTTAAAAATTTAATCAGGTTAAATACCTTAAGTTGCTTAAAGTAAAAAAATCCTATAAAATCAATTAAGCCACAGTGTTTCTTTCGTCTCTCATCCTTCGTCTCTCGTCTATCGTCTTTGGCCTTGCCCCTTATGCCCTTCGTTACCTCTGGGCCCTTCTGTACTACTAACGTTCAATTTATGAAAATTTTATTAAACATATTTTAATTTTATCCGGGTTTATCTGCGTCAATCTGCGTCCAATAAATTTTTGGTTGGGGCTATGCCGCGTTTTGTCCTTTGTGGCTAAAAAGTTTTTCCAAGATTTTGGGCGACCTTTCTGGCTTCGGCCACCAAATCCAGAATCAGTTCATCGACGGTCATGATTCTTTGAATCAACCCAGCAACCTGCCCCGCGGACATGAGTTTATTTTCCCGGTCGTCGTCAGATCCTTTAGAAATGGCGTCCACATAAGCGTTGATTTCGTTCTGGCTGGCGCCGCTCTCATCCAGGTTTCGGACAGCCAGGGCGGCCTTATTCTTCAACACCCGGATAGGATAGCCTTTGCGCGCCGCGATCAAGGTGCCGTGGTCTTTGGCATCGAGGATGGCCTGTTTGTAAGCGATCGGGATGGAGCATTCCATAGTGGCCAGGAATCGAGTACCCATCTGGATACCTTCGGCACCCAGGGCAAAGGCCGCGACCCAGCCCCGCCCATCTCCTATTCCCCCGGCAGCCACCACGGGGATTTTAACCGCGTCTACCACTTGGGGGATGAGAACCAGGGTGGTAATTTCATCCCTCCCTACATGACCTCCCCCTTCAGCCCCGATGGCGATGACTGCGTCTACCCCCACCGCCTCTGCTTTTTTAGCCATATCTACGGTGGCAACGACCTGCAAGATTCTGAGCCCGGCTTCTTTGACCCTTTTGATCAATTTTACCGGATCGCCGGCCGAGGTGGTGATGGTTTTTACCCCTTCCTCGATAGCGATCTGCAGGGCTTCAAAGGCATTGGGCCGGTAAATAGGAATGTTGATTCCGAAAGGTTTGTCGGTAAGGGAATGGGCTTTTCGGATTTCCGCCCGCAACCTTTCTCCTTCCAGACCCGAAGAGGCAATGACCCCGAAGCCTCCACTGCGGGATACAGCTGCCGCCATCTCTCCCAAACTTATCAAGCGCATGGCCCCTTGGATGATGGGATACTCGGAACCCAAGATTTCGGCCACCCGATTTTTCATCATTCCCTCCGCATATTATTTTAGGTCGCTTTACAGGCCCAACAATAAACCTTTTTCTACCCTGCCGTCAAGCATGTTGAAGCTTGATCGCCGATTACTTCCATCCTTTAGCCCGGTCCCGGTCCTAAAAGATTCTCCCTTTACACCCTCTCAGCTTCTCCCTGCTTCTTTTTTGCCAATCTTTATGAATTTACAACTGAATTGGTAAAGGTAAGGGGCAAGTCATAGAATGTTATTGCGGTTACCGCACTTTTTTGATAAATATTTTTCATCTTCAATTTAATTCTTTAACT
>JAOUFX010000638.1 GCA_029857975.1 Deltaproteobacteria bacterium
CAAAGGCGTGGGGCAACGATGCCAAGACGATGCAGGTGGCCCTTGACTATTTGAAGGCTGGAAGCAACGCAGGATATGGTAAAGAGGACTGTAACGCGATGTACAAAGTCATCAAGTAGTTATTCCCCAGGGTGCCGAATCCACCCCGGACGGTTGCGCACAGGTTGAGGGATTCATCTCCCTGATGACGGTTCCTGCAAGCGCCGCCACTTCTGCCCCTCCAGCTATCAGAAACAGGTGGTGGAGTTTGGGGAGTGGTGACGTATGGATGTTCTCAAGAAGATTCCCACCGGCGTTTCGTCTTCAGCATCCCAAAGATTCTCCACCGTTACTTTTTATTTTAAATGTATGAACAGCGCTATATCCACCCGTACAAATGGTAATCGTTGTTTCACAATGAACAAGCCATGTGTAGGTTAGTAGGTGTTAGCGTTAAATTCGGCAGGAGGGCGAATTTCCCCGGGGAAAACGAAAGCTTCTTCCTGTAATTTTCTAGTTCATTGATTTTGAAAACGGTGTATATTACAACCAAAAATTGATATGAGGTCACGGGCTAAAGGGCCACTGTGAAACAAAACGAGACAATTCACTCCTTTGGATGAGAATGATGTATTAGCGGCAGCCAGGTATGTTGATAGGAATCCGGTTCGGGCCGGAATTGTTGAGGAGGCGTGGGAGAATCCCTGGAGTAGTGCGTTGGCGCATTTGGAGGGAAGGGATGATTTGCTGGTAAAGGTTACGTCCCTTTTGCAGACGGGAGGGGACGGAAAAGATTCTTATTTGATGAGGATACGGAGAAGGAGATCAAAGAGATTCGGCGGCATGAGCGCACGGGAAGGCCTCTTGGGAAGGATAGTTTTGTAATCGGTTTGGAAAAAACATTAGATCGGACGCTTCGCTATAAGCAATCAGGCCCTAAAGGCAAAGGAAAAAAATAATTCAGTATGGTGTGCCCTGAATTCCCCCGAATTGCGGAGTCCGAACCCGTATGTGACTAAATTTCAAGGCACGAGCACCACTTTAATAGCGTCTTCCTCCTTAAGCTCTCCTCCGACCATCTTGAGCGCTATTTCCGCTTCTGCCAGGGGGAGGCGGTGGGTGACCATTTTTTCGATGCTATACTTCCTCGACTCGGCGAGTGCAATGGCCGGCAGAACCGATTGCAGGTTCTGGCTTAGCACCCCTTGAATTTTCACCTCTTTAAAAACGATCTTGTCCAAGATCAATGGAATGGACTTGTCCGAGCCGTAGATACCGGGGAGGATGATCGTTCCTCCTTTGGCCACAAGGTCAAGAGCTTGCACCGGGCCTTGGGGGCTGCCGGTCACATCCATCACAATGTTGGCCATTGATCCGCGGGTCAACTCCCGCACGGCATCCATCGGGTCTTGTTTTTCAACATTAATGCAATCGGTGGCCCCAAATTCCCGGGCTAGGGCGAATCTCCTCTGGTCCTTTTCCAATCCTGTGATGATGATGCGTGAAGCGCCGGATTCTCTCGCCACGATGACGCCGGCTAGGCCTTGAAGCCCAGGCCCCTGAATCACCACTGTCTGCCCGATCGCGACGTTCCCCATATTCCTCAGCCAGCGTACTGCATTCCCCAGGACTGCGCAGATCAGGACCGCCGCCTCCGCTGGCAGGTCGTCGCTGATTTTATGAACCATCGCCCGGGGCGCAATGTACAGATACTCCCCGTAGGCCCCCCACAGGTGCGGCGGCCGATTGCAGGGGATCGTATGGCCATACAAAAGGGACGATTCGCACTGGACGTAGTTACCCGTAAGGCACGCATGGCAAAAACCGCAGCCGAAAGCGGTTTCGACGATGACCCGGTCACCCTTTTTCACTTTGTGTCTTTGGGCCGCCAGCTCCCCGATTTCCTCGATCCGTCCGACGATCTCATGCCCCAGGATCAAGGGGTAGGCGATCGGCAGGGAGGAGGCCTTCCCGTGGTACATGCCCGGGTCCGAGCCGCAGACGCCGGCCATCTGGACTCGAAGCAGCCCATCCTCCGGCCCGATTTCAGGGAGGGGAAACTCCCGCATGACGATTTGTCCGGGCTTTTCCACCACCATGGAACGCGTAATCCGCTTCATTCTTCACCTCATGGCGAGAGTGTAGCTGATCTCGATATATTTAGGCAAGATTTTATTTAATTTAATGGAAAATGAAAAGGATAAAGGCAAAAACCGTTCCCCCCCACTTAATTCAACCTTTGAATAAACGATCCTCCTTTCTTTCCTGCTTTTTTTAGATTGCCCCTTTTGCAATAAAAATCGAGAAACTCTTCAAAACTAAATAAGGGGTAAACGATTATGCCTACAAAAAGAGCAAGCAAAGACTCTAAAAGAAGAAATGAAATGAGGTGGATTGCGAAATTATTTGTTTCCGTTTTTGGTGTCCTGATTTCCCTGGCCTCACCCAATCCGCAAGTGCAGAAAATATAATTCATCTAAAGTCTTGGTGCACGATCTCCGTCCCCGATTTTATCCCTGATTTCTCGACTTGGCGTTCAAGATTCGCCCCCGTGTTTACGCACCCTTCGTTTTTCATTTTTTATGTAGAGACCAGAAATCCCGATAACCCATCCGATTTCTTAATCCTCTATGTTGCTCATGAAATTAAAGATGACAGCTCGGAAGAAAACATCATCATCTCCATCGGGAAAAGCCTTATGTCGGAGAACGACGACTTTTCCCCCCCCAGAGTGGCGACTGATCAAGAATATCTGCGCACCGGGATGCCAAGCTTCCAATTTACCGAAGTTCCTAAGTACCCAGAATTGGAATCCTTGATTGAAATCAAAACCGCAGGGAGAATGAATTTGTAGTCTCCGTGTGATTGTTCAAAGAGGGGGAGGATATGGCGAGACAACGCCTCGCCATGAATCTCATTAATGGTGTCGCCCAATAGCGAATCCTCCCTGGCATTCTGGGAAGTGTTGGCTGCGGGGAAAGGCTTCGAAATAAGGATATTTTCATGAGAAAAGGCAGAAGATATTATGGTTC
>JAOUFX010000639.1 GCA_029857975.1 Deltaproteobacteria bacterium
GGCCAAAGCCCTCATCGGGCATAAAATGGGGGATGTAGTCAATGTAGTGGTGCCTTCAGGGAAAAAGGAATATGAGGTTTTGGAAATTAGCTGTGAATAGAAAGCCTGCAGCAATCAGCTATCAGCCATCAAGCTGAATTTCAAAATCTGCACTTTTAGGTCAAGGGTGGACAGTGGACCATGGCGAAGATCTTAGTTGTCGATGATGAATTGAGCATGCGGGAGTTCTTGAAAATCCTTCTGACCAAAGAGGGGCATGAAGTCATCTGCGCCGCGGATGGAGAAGAAGCCCTTTCTCTTTTTCAAGCCCAACCTTGCGATTTGCTGATTTCGGATATTAAAATGCCCAAAATGGACGGCTTGGAACTGTTAAGAAGGGTGAAAGAATCCCGCCCGAACCTGGCAGTAGTTATGATCACAGCCTATGGATCTCCCCAGGATGCCATTGCGGCTATGAAATCCGGAGCCTATGACTACCTTACGAAACCTTTTAAATTGAAGGAAATAAAATCGGTCATTCGCAATGCTTTATCTAAGCCAATCGAGAAGGACATGAAGGAAGCTCCTGCGGGTATTTTCAATAATTTAGTGAGTCATAGCCCCAAGATGCTAAAGATTTTTAACCTGATTAAACAGGTAGGAGCAACCAAGACCAACGTTCTTATCTCGGGGGAAAGCGGCACCGGTAAAGAATTAGTAGCCAGAGCTATCCACCAAATAAGCCCAAGGAACGGGAAGCCATTTGTTACCATTAACTGCAGCGCGATTCCTGAAAACCTTATGGAAAGCGAGCTTTTTGGTTACGTGAAAGGGGCGTTCACGGGGGCGGTGACCAACAAAAAAGGCTTGTTCGAAATTGCTCATGGTGGGACGGTATTTCTTGATGAAATCGGGGACCTTTCGCCCTTCATTCAAGTGAAGCTCCTCAGAGTCATTCAAGAAAGGGAATTCATACCCGTGGGGGAAACCGAAACCATATCCGTGGATGTTCGCCTGATTTCGGCAACCAACAAGGACCTGGAACAAGAAATCATTCAGGGAAGATTCCGGGAAGACTTTTTTTACCGCTTGAATGTAGCCCATATCCATCTACCTCCCTTGCGCGAAAGACGGGAAGATATTCCCCTCCTGGCCCAATATTTCCTGGAAAAATATTCCCGGGAATTGGGGAAGGATATCCACTCCATTTCCTCCTATGCCCTGGATGAGTTGATGAAGTACAACTTTCCGGGGAACGTGCGGGAATTGGAAAACATCATTGAACGAAGCATTGCCCTGGAAAATTCCAACATCGTCCTTCCCGAAAGTTTAGTTCTCTCCGAGTACAAAAAAGAAGTTCGAAAAACAGAACTTCCTTCTTTTCATCTCACCTCCGCCGGCCTGAATTTAGAAAAAGAACTCAGCGATTTAGAAAAAGAACTCCTCCAGCAAGCCTTACAATTGAGTAACGGGGTGATCAAGAAAGCGGCTGAACTTTTGAACCTAAGTTTCCGTTCCATGCGCTGGAAGATTAAGAAATACGGTTTAAAGGACTTTAAAGAATAAAAATTCAAGTCTTTTTGCCACAGAGGGCACAGAGGGCACAGAGAAAGATATGGTAGATAGTGTAACGGAAAAGATCATTTCTTCTGCCGTAGAAGTTCATCGTTATTTAGGGCCGGGTCTATTGGAATCTATCTATGAGGAGGCGCTTGGTTATGAACTTTTGCTCAGAGGGATTCCCTTTGAGCGGCAGAAAGCAGTTGTAGTATTCTATAAAGATAAAGTTATCAAAGGGCAGAGGATTGACTTAGTAGTGCAGGGAGAGGTTATTGTCGAGATAAAGTCGGTTCGTAGATTGGAAGATATTTTTGCGGCGCAGGTGTTGTCATATCTTAAAAGCACCAGAATCAAGAGGGGGCTTTTAATTAATTTTGGCCAGACAAGACTCGTTGATGGAGTGAAAAGAATTTCATTATAACTCTGTGATCTCTGTGCCCTCTGTGGCAATAATACTTTTTGCTTTTTATTTAAAAGAGGTTTTTGTGAAAGGGCAGGAGGAAAAAAGCGAAAAGAGAGGCAGCCTTTATTCCAAGATTCAATGGCTCATGTTTTTCCGAGCCGTGGTGGTCACCCTGCTCCTGGGAGCCACGGCGATTGTGCAGATTAAAGAGAGCCAGCCCTTCCATCATATTTCTCCCTTCGCCCTCTATGTTTTCATCGGCTTCACTTATACTTTGACGCTCATTTACGCCTTCCTCCTGCGGCGGATTCAACGCCTTAAGGTATTTGCTTACGCGCAAATCCTTGCCGATGTCTTCTTTGTCACCCTGTTAATCTACCTCACCGGCGGAATTGAGTCCATTTTTTCCTGGGTTTACCTTCTGCCCATCTTTAGTGCCAGCACAATCCTTTACCGCCGGGGCGGATTACTGGTAGCCTCGGCCAGTTCGATTCTCTATGGAACCCTCCTGGATTTGGATTTTTACCAACTGATCCTGCCTTTAGGAAGCCGTTTTGTCCCCGCGGTGGATTATAAGGGAAGTTATGTTTTTTACCTGATCGCTGTGAATATGATGGCTTTTTACTTAGTGGCCATCCTCAGCGCTTTCCTGGCGGAGCAGGTGCGCCGGAAAGAAGAAGAACTTAGAGCGCGGCTGATCGATTATAGTGAATTGGAGAGGCTTTACAAACACATTGTCCAGAATGTAACCAGCGGGTTGATAACGGTTGACGGAGCGGGCCGAATCACTTCTTTTAATCATACGGCGGAAGAGATCACAGGATATAAATTAGAAGAGGTTTATCAGCAGGAGATGGAAAAATTGTTTCCCGGTTTCCTAAACTGGTCAAAAGCGAACGGATCCGTTCCGGAGAGAGATTGGAAAAACCTATACTTTTCTCGTTGGGAGACGAATTTTCAAAGAAAAGATGGGACAACGCTGACCCTGGGTTTCTCTGTTTCTCCCTTGAAGGACTCCCAAGATCAGGAGATCGGGTTGATTTTCATCTTTCAGGATCT
>JAOUFX010000641.1 GCA_029857975.1 Deltaproteobacteria bacterium
ATTTCGGTTTTGGCAATACCGGCTTAAAAAAAGGGGTAGACATGCAAAGAAATTCAGAGATTGAGTTTAACCTTCTCTTTCATCCGCAATCGATCGCCCTCATCGGGGCTTCGAACAACATTGGAAAATGGGGAGCCATTATTTTTCTCAACATCCTTCTGGGGGGTTACCAGGGCCGACTTTACCCGGTAAACCCGAAAGAGGAAACAATCTTCGGACACAAGGCCTATGCCAAAGTAAGTCAGATCCCTGAATCCGTGGATTTAGCCATTATCGCCATTCCGGCCCACCTGGCTATGGGCACGCTACTGGATTGTATCCAGAAGGGAGTCCGCATGGCCATCGTCATCACCTCCGATTTCAGCGAGACCGGAGAAGAAGGCGCCCGCCTGGAAAAAGAACTGACCGAGACCGCTCGCTCTTCCGGGGTGCGCTTGGTAGGGCCGAACACCATGGGGGTCTTCAGCGCTTCAGCCAGCCTGACGGCCCTTATGCCTCCGGTGCGGCCGAGAAGGGGGAATGTCTCCCTTGTCTCTCAAAGCGGAAATATCGGAACGCAGATGCTCGGCTGGGGGGAAAAGTTTGCCGTGGGTTTCAGCAAATACGTGAGCAGCGGGAATGAAGGAGATCTGCGGTCAGAGGATTATCTGTCCTTCTTCGGTAAAGATCCGGCGACCAAAGTCGTCCTCACCTACATCGAAGGCCTGGATGATGGACGGGAATTTTTGCAGATTGCCAAGGAGATTACGCCCGGCAAACCGATCATTGCCTTCAAGGGGGGGAAAACCCTCGCGGGTGCCCGGGCGGCTAAATCGCACAGTGGCGCCATGGCCGGAGTGAATGAATTATATGAAGCGGCATTCCGGCAAGCCGGCGTTATCTGGGCTTCCACGACGGAAGAGATGCTGGAATGGGCCGCGGCCTTTTCTTCCCTCCCCTTGCCCCGCGGAAATCGAGTAGGAATTCTTACCCGGGGAGGCGGGTGGGGAGTGATTACCGCCGATGCCTGCAATGAGATCGGGCTGGAAGTGCCGCCGCTGGATGAAACCATCATCCAGGCCATGGATGCTTTTCTTCCAACTTATTGGAGCCGAGGAAATCCGGTGGATATGGTGGCGACGATTGGCATGGAAGCCTATATAAAATGCCTGGAGCTGCTGATCTCCTGGGAGAAGGTGGACGCCGTGATTTCCCTGAGCGGGGATGCCGGTCCACTGGCCACGATTCTTCCCGATGTCAAAAAAAGGGCGGGGACCATCCTTTCCCCGGAAAAGATGGAAAAAGTTATGCAGCAAGTCTCCGCAACCCGGTCCGGGATTTACCAGCGGGTGGGCGAGCTAATAGAAAAATACCAGAAGCCTGTTTTTGCCGTGGGGGCCAATATGGTCAAGGGAAAAGGGGAAGCCCAAAGCGATTTTTCTTTACCCCAATTCCGAACTCCCGAACGAGCGGCCCGGGCGGCGGGCAAGCTTTATCAATATTTTCGATATCGCCGAGCAATCGGAATGGAAAGATAAAACACTGGAAGAATGGAATAGTAAGCATAAATCTCTGAAACCCAATATTCCATCATTCCAATATTCCATTATTCCCTTTAAAAGAAAAGGAGGATGAAAAAAATGAGACTCAAAGACAAAGTAGCCATCGTGACCGGAGCCGGACGGGGGATTGGAGAAGGCATTGCCTTGCGCTTTGCCGAGGAAGGGGCCAAAGTGATCGTGAATGATGTGAACGAGGCCGATGTTAACCGTACGGTAGAAACGATCAAAGCCAAAGGTGGAAAGGCGGTGGCCGTGGCCGGAAGTGTTGCTTCTCGGGAAACCGCCCAGAAAATGGTGGACGCGGCCGTGAAAGAATTCGGGACCGTGGACATCCTGGTAAACAATGCCGGGATCGTTCGCGATGCCATGCTACACAAGATGACCGATGAGCAATGGGACCAGGTCATCGAGGTGAATCTGAAGGGTGTGTTTCTTGGCATTCAGTGCGCCGCCAGAGTGATGCGGGAGAAAGGATACGGAAAAATCATCAACATCTCTTCCACGAGCTGGCGGGGAAACCCGGGGCAGCTCAACTACTCGGCCACCAAAGCGGGCGTAATCGGTATGACCAAGACGGCGGCCAAGGAATTGGCCCCTAAAGGGATCAACGTCAACGTCATCGCTCCCGGAATGATCTGGACGGATATGATCAAGTCCATGCCCCCGGCGATCGTTGAACGGATGGAGAAAGGCCTGGCCTTTATCGTTCCCCTGAACCGCAAAGGCTTGCCCCAGGACATCGCCAATCTGGCCCTTTTCCTGGCCTCGGATGAAAGCTCTTTTATCACCGGGCAGTTGATTCACTGCGACGGTGGAATGATTATGTAAGAAAATTCGGATTGCGGATTGCGGAATAAAATATTTTGCTTCATCTCCAAATTAGTTGATCAAATTTTTAATGAAAGCCTGCCAAGGGCCCGGAAGGAAAGGTCCGCCTCAGGCGGACGCCGCAAGCATCGGCGGGATATCCACTTTCCATAAACCCTCTGCCTGCCTTCCGCAAAGCGCAGCGGGGGCGTGGAAACAAAGCTTCGGAGAAATAGCAGAACCCCCCGCCACAGCTAAAGAGAAATATGTGCCTCATGATTGCAAGCAATATGACTTTCCTTCCGGGACCCTGAAATCACTGCCCATTTTAAATATACCAGCTCTTTAGCCCTCAACTAATTTGGAGATGATCGAATATTTTGAAATCAGACATCTACTATCTGCAATCCGAAATTGAAAGGTAAGTCATTTGTTCGATTTCGAAAAAGGCCCAATCAAATTCATTCGTGGCGGCCGGTATCCCTTTTGCCATTCAGTTCTGGTAGACGATCAAATCCGGGCCATCATCGATGCGTCGAGCGATCAAGACAAGTTACTTTCTTTCCAGGGGAATAAACCCGTAGATTTTTTAATCAATTCCCATGCCCATGAAGATCATCTGGTATTCAATTATCTCTTTCCCCAATC
>JAOUFX010000640.1 GCA_029857975.1 Deltaproteobacteria bacterium
ACCCGCAAAGATGCGCTGGCCCGGGCGACCTCTTCCGTAATGATCGTCCCGGCCAAAAAACCCATTCCATTTCCTCCATATTCTTCGGGAATGAGCGTCCCGTAAAAACCCAAGTCGGCCATTTTCTTGATAACTTCCCGGGGGAAATAATGTTCCGCGTCCCATTTGTCCGCAAAGGGAGCGATTTCCTTTTCGGCAAAATCCCGGGCCGTCTCCCGAATGGCCTGTAATTCTTCGCTCAATTTGAAATCCATGTTTCCTTCCTCCTTGTGAGCCAGCTTGTTATTCTATTCGATAATCATCATGACCATATCGGTTTCACAAGTCTGGCCGACGGAGACCCGAATTTCCTTCACCACACCGGATATCGGGGCCACGATGGGCATTTCCATTTTCATGGCCTCCAGAACGGCCACCTCGTCATCTTCTTGTACCCGGTCGCCTACTTTTACTTTAATGTCTACGATCTTTCCCACCATGGGGGCTGTTACATTTTGAGCCATAGAAAAGTCTCCTTTCTTTTTCCTTCTTATGATTTTATCAAGAATGTCTTTCGGTTGACATTCTAACCAAAAACCGCTATTGCCAGCAAGGAAATCTTGAGTTTTACTACTTCCCCTTAAAACTTCACGATTTCTTGCCGGCAAGGATAGGTTTTTTAGCCGCAAGACGAAAGAACTATTCACCTATACCCCATGAGTATTATTTTGTCAACCTCTATGAGAGGCGCAAGACGCAAGGTGGTTGGGCATAGGCGATAGGCTATTGGCAAAAGGGAAAAGGTAGTACCCATAGACCATCGCTTTAAGCCTTGACGGTTTCTTTTTTATTGACTTTTGCCCCCTGGGCTATTTATAGTTGAGCGAGGAAGGCTTAGAAGATTTGACTCCAGCTGTAGATCATACTCAATTCCAGACGAACTGCATCGGCAATGTTGTTTAGAGCTACTTTCTTGCCAAGGGGGGCCCAAACCTTCAACTTATGGTTGGCCCGTTTTATTCCCCACTCCTTTCTCTTTGTCATCCTATTTACCTTTATTGCCTATTTGATGGGGATCTTCGGTGCCTATAAGGGTCCCTTTGACATGGTTAAGTTCTGGGTCAATGGGTTTTGGAACTTCCTTGCCTTTGCCATGCAAATGGTCCTGATGGTGTTAACCGGCTTCAGTGTAGCCAGCGTTCCCCTCGGCCAAAAAATTTTGCGGTATTTGGCAGTCGTTCCTAAGACTCCCCGGGGGGCGATTATGTTCCTGACGGGAATCAGTGCCGCCATCTCCTGGCTTCATTGGGGTATCGGGATTGTTGCTGGAGCGTTCTTAGCACGGGAGATGGGGAGGAGAATTCCGAAGATCGATTACCCTTTGCTTGTGGCCAGTGCTTACATCGGGATGGGCGCAGGAACTTTCGGCGTGTTTTCCTGGGAACCCCTAGCCGTTAGCAAAGCGGGGCATTTTTTTGAAAAATCCATCGGCATTATTCCCCTAAGCCAAACCTCTTTTAGCACCCTGGCCCTGTTAGGATTTGGTTTGGGAACCCTTGCGGTAATCTTGCTGATGGGCCTGATCTGCCCCCAAGACAAAGATGCTGTTTCTCCCGAAGCAGAAATTTTAAAGCGTTTTGAGGAAGAGGACACCTTGGAAGTTGCTTCTACCGTCGCCGAGAAGGAGTTGAAAAAGAAAGGGAAAATACCCTTTGGCGTCTGGTTGGAGCACAGCCGGTGGCCGGTTTGGTTAATCTCCATCATGGGATTTTCTTACATCGTTTATTGGTTCTACGGGCGAGGGTTTGACCTCAACTTAAATATTCTTAATTTTGTCCTTCTATTTTTGGCTCTTTCCTTCCATGATACTCCCATGCGTTTCTTGAAATCCATAGAAAGGTCAGCCCGCCCTGCTTTTGGGATTATTGTTCAATTCCCCTTCTATGCCGGAATTCAAGGAATGCTGGCTTCATCGGGGCTGGCGGCCATCCTGTTTCAGCGGCTCGTGGCAACTTCTTCGGCGGCGACTTATCCTCTCTGGGTTTACCTCGCTGCGGCTGTGGTCAACCTTTTCGTACCGACATCAGAAGGGATTTGGGAAATTCAGGGTTCACTGGTTATAAAAACGGCGCAAGGTCTAAGCGCCAGCATCCCCCGGGCGATCAGCGCTTTTACTGCCGGGGAGGTCATTGGGAATCTCATTCAACCCTTCTGGGCTATCCCTTTGTTGGGAATTTGCGGTCTTTCCATGCGCGATATTATGGGCTATTGCTTTTTGGCTTTTATCCTCCTTTCTTTGCTCTGGATTTGCGGCGTTACCTTTTTACCATTATAAAAAAAGCATAGCGCCTAGAGTAAAAAAATGCTCGGCTACAGTTTTTCATGGATCTGCCCTATGCGCTAAGCGCAATACGTTCTTTATCGGAGGGAGCCAAATGGCTGAGATTACCGGGAGAGATAGGATTCGGGCTTGTATGAAGCGGTCGATCGCGGACCGAATTCCTGTTGGTTTAATTTTGGGCCCTTTCAAGGCGCGGGTGTTGGGATGCTCTTTAAAAGATTATTGGACCGACGGAAAAAAATTGGCCGAAGCCACGGTGGCCTGTTATGAACTTTTCCAACACGATAGCTTGGATATCTCCTGGGATATCGTCATGGAAGCAGAAACGGCAGGGGCACCTTTGGAATTTCCCGACGACAGCGTGCCGCGGGTGCAGCATTATATTCTTTCTCGAAAATCCGCTTTGGCTTCGTTGAGGCTTCCCGATCCTGATCGCAGTGGCAGATTTCCCCTATATATAGAAGCCTGTCGGGCAGTCGCCAATACCCTGCATGGACCTTCCTTATCGGGAACGATCACCGGGCCGTGGACCATCGCTACCGGCCTGCGGGGTGCGCAGGAATTGCTTTACGATACAATCGATGACCCCTCCTTTGTGGACGACTTAATGAAGTTTACCACCGAGGTAACAAAGATACTGGGCTCACGGGTCATCGAAACAGGTCTATCTTTGTCG
>JAOUFX010000642.1 GCA_029857975.1 Deltaproteobacteria bacterium
AACGCGGGGAAGAATCAAAGATTTAGCCCAGGCCGCCCGTTTCTGTAAATCCATCGGTTATCCAGTGATCATCAAGCCGGCTTTTGGGGGAGGGGGGATCGGCATGAAAGTGATTGAGCGAGATGAAGAACTTGTCTCCGCTCTGGAGTCCGCCCAAACCATGGCCCGTCAGGCTTTTGGCGATGATGAAATCTTTATCGAGAAATATCTTCCCCGACCCAGGCACATCGAGTTTCAAATCCTGGGGGATGAACGGGGGAACATCCTGCACCTGGGCGAGCGGGAATGTACCATCCAGCGTCGACACCAGAAGATCCTCGAAGAGTCTCCTTCTCCCGTCATGACCCGAAGCCTGCGCCAAGAGATGGGGCGGGTGGCTGAATCCGCAGGCCGGGCCTTAAATTACACCAACGCCGGCACGATAGAATTCATTTACTCCGAGGGGAAATTCTATTTTATGGAAGTGAACGCCCGCATTCAGGTGGAGCATGCCATCACCGAGATCGTCACCGGAGTGGATCTGGTCAAGGAGCAGATCAAAATGGCTGCCGGGCTTACCTTGGATATCTATCCCGAGAATATTAATCTCAATGGCTGGGCCATCGAGTGTCGCATCAATGCGGAAGACCCTTTGAATAACTTCGCCCCCTGTCCGGGAAAATTGGCGGGATACCGCTCCCCGGGCGGCATCGGCATCCGCGTAGACAGCGGAGTGCACACCCGGTACATCGTTCCTCCTTTCTATGATCCCATGATTTCCAAGCTGATCATCTGGGGAAGAGACCGTCAGGAGACGATTGAGCGGGCCAAACGGGCTCTCTATGAATACATCATCGTCGGCGTGTCCACGAACATCCCTTTCCTCAAAGCCGTAGTCGAGAACCCTTCTTTCGTCAAGGGAGAGATGACCACCCATTTCATCGAAGAAGAGCGGGAACTTTTTCAGGATATGCTGCGGATCATCGAGAAGGAGAAGTCCCTGCAAGAGAAGCTGGAAGTCATCTTCAACCCCCGGCGGAAGATGGCGGCTATCGCCATGGCTCTTGAGGCTTACCGGGGGTAGGCATAAAAAATTATTTTTCACCGCAGAGAGCGCAAAGAGCGCAGAGCGTGATAGAATAAACAATGGCGGGTAAAAAATTATTACGAATGGCCTTTACTCCCCCGTTTTTAATTATATTTAAAACTCTGCGCTCTCGGCGCGCTCGGCGGTGAATGGTTTTTGTATTATGCTGTAAGGAGTTTTTATGAGCGTCTTGGAAATTGATTTTGCCAGAGGACAAGGGTTGCTCCCGGCCATCGTTCAGGATTGGGAGACGGGTGAAGTATTGATGGTGGCTTACATGAACCCTGAGAGCTGGGCCAAAACGCAGGAGACAGGCCAGGCCTGCTTCTGGTCCCGCTCCCGCAAGAAACTTTGGCTCAAGGGTGAAACCTCGGGCCATGTCCAGATCATCAAAGAGGTCTTCATAGATTGCGATAATGACGCCCTCCTGCTGAAAGTGGAGCAAGTCGGCGGGGCAGCCTGCCATACCGGGTACCGCTCCTGCTTCTACCGCCGGATTGTGAACGATGTGACGGAAACCATTGGCGAACGCGTCTTTAATCCCAAGGAGGTTTACGGTGGCTAAAATATTAAAGTTTGGTATTCCCAAGGGTAGCCTGGAGAAAACGACCCTCGAACTTTTCCAGAAGGCCGGATGGGTGATCAAGGTAAGTACCCGAAATTATTTCCCCTCGGTGGATGACCCTCAGCTGTCCTGCGCCCTGATCCGGGCCCAGGAGATGGCCCGCTACGTCGAAGAGGGGGCCCTGGATGCGGCCATCACGGGGAAAGACTGGGTGGTGGAAAACGGCAGCGATGTGGTGGAGGTCCAGGAATTAATTTATTCCAAGGAAAGCCCGCGTCCGGCCCGGTGGGTGCTGGTGGTCACGGAAGATTCACCCATAAAGCGGCTGGAAGACATGCAGGGCAAAAAGGTGGCCACTGAGCTTGTTTCCTTTACCCGTCGCTACTTTGGAGAGAGAGGAATCAATGTCAAAGTGGAATTTTCCTGGGGCACCACTGAAGCCAAGGTTGTGGAGGGGTTGGTAGACGGTATCGTGGACGTAACCGAGACCGGGTCTACCATCCGGGCTCACGGCCTGCGCATTGTCCACGAACTCATGCAATCCACCCCCCGCCTGATTGCCAACAAAGAATCCTGGCAGGACCCCTGGAAAAAAGAGAAAATTCAACAGATCGCCACCTTGCTCAAAGCCGCTCTGGGTGCAGACCGGATGGTTGGCTTGAAGATGAACGTTCCTCAAAAACGCCTTGAGGAGGTGGTAGCGGTCCTTCCCTGCCTGAATGCGCCGACCATTGCTTCTTTGTATCAAAGCGATTGGTACTCGGTAGAAGTCGTGGTCCGGGAAGAGGTCGTGCGGGAACTCATCCCCTTGTTATTGAGAAAAGGCGCCGAGGGGATCATCGAGTATGCGCTGAACAAGGTCATCTGACCGGCATTTTTTAATTGACTTTATTAATGAAGTTCATTTACACTCACTTTCGTTCGTAGCCCACGCCTTTCTGAAAAACAAAATGAGAAATGAACCAGGCCTTGATCTTTTGGTCGGGGAGGAGTTCATTTGATAGAACCTAAAACAACCTGCCTATCAACGGGAAAGAAAATAAGCAGATATTCCGGGAGAATCTTCTTTTCCTTATGGATCGATTTTTAAGCCTTATTAAAGTGAACGGCAAAAGGAACAATCGTGGTGAAGAATCGGCCTAAGGCCGATTCGCGGTGAAATAAACTTGATGTCAAATTACTTAAGTCGTTCGCTTAAAAAGGCTTGAAACATAGATTCCGTCCACTACCGTTACATCCGAAAATCCATTACGTTGGGGAAAGATATATGTAGCCGATGGAAATGTTGGCACCCATGATCGTCATGGGGAATTAGCAAGGGGGACAGGAAACAAGTTCACTTCCTCTACATCGGTGGCAATT
>JAOUFX010000023.1 GCA_029857975.1 Deltaproteobacteria bacterium
CCCCAACCCTTTCGCTCCCCCCATAATCAGGCTGCCCGCATCTGCGTAGGCTTCCCTCAAGATCACACTGATCTTCGGAATCGTGGCCGTAGCATAAGTATCGAGAATTTTTCCAAAGTGGCGAAGCAGCCCCTTTCCTTCCTGTTCTTCTCCGGGAACGATGGGGGGCGTATCCACAAGATTCACCAGGGGAATATTATAGGCATCCAGCACCTGAAGAAAGCGATAGTACTTATCGCAAGAATCAATGTTCATGATACTCCCCGACTCTTTAGGGTTATTGGCCACTAAACCAACAGCTTCCCCGTCAAATCGACCAAAACAGGTGAGGAGATGGGGGGCGTAGGTCTCTTTAATTTCAAAATATTCCCCATCGTCAACCAGCAACTTAATGACCTCGTGCATGTCATAGGTAAGATTATACTGATCGGGTACAATGTTGAGGAGGCTTTCCACCCCCCGGTCCGGAGTATCCGTTGGCTTCTTACCCGGAGGGTTTTCGCGGTAGTTGGAGGGTAGATAGCTTAAAAGCTGGCGGGCTTTTTGAATCGTCTCTTGGTCGTCGTCCCCCACCACATCACAGGTGCCGCTATAGGCCATATGGTAGTCCGCACCCCCAACCTCCCTTCCGATCTTCTCCGAGGTCGCAGCTTCGGTCATTCTGGGGCCGCCCAGCCAAAGGTTAGCGGAGACTCTGCTCATGAGCAGAAAATCACAAAGGGCGGGAGCATAGGCCTGGCCGGCAATACAGGGCCCCATCAAAACATTGATCTGAGGGATTAAACCCGAATAGCGGGACTCGAGGGCAAAGTACCAGTCCAATCCTCCGGTAGGAACATCCCGATAACCCAGGCGCCCTCCGGAAGAATCCAATAGCCAGACCATGGGAATTCCCCATCGGGCAGCCAGGTGGATCAATTGAGCACACTTCTGTAAATGCTGGACTCCAATGGACCCTCCGTACACGGTAAAATCACTGGCGTAGACCGCCACGATCCGGCCGTCGATCCGGGCCGTCCCGATGATGGCCCCGTCGCAAGGAGCCTCGGATTTCTTGCCGTCAATCCTGGTTCCGGTCGTCCCCACGCAGGACCCGAGTTCCTGAAAAGTGCCCCGGTCGATGAGGCAATCGATCCTTTCCCGGGCAGTCATTTTTCCCCGGCTGTGCTGCCTCTCGATCTGTTCCAGACCTCCCCCTAAAAGGTTCTTTTGGTGAATCCCCCGGAGCTTTTTGATGGCTTCATGCATGCGCTCGCCCATCTTTGCACCTCTCGAAAAAGTTCAGGCGGGTTTGATCGAACGTTTCCGGTCCGGTAATTCTTCCCGCTTGTTGACCAGCGCCCTGAGGGCCTTAATAATTTTGGGACGAGTGTCCCGTGGGTCAATCACTTCGTGGACGGTATAATAGGTCGTCCAGAACTTACCCAAGGTCAGGACACTGAACTGTTCTTTGAGGATGTTCAATAAGAAGTTATAAACCTGTTCGTATTTTCCTTCCTCTTTCGCCTTGGCCAGTTCTTTATGAAAAACAGCATGGACGACCGTTTCAGGGCCGGTGGGGGCAAATTCCGTCGTCGGCCATCCATATATGAAATCGGGGAACATGGCTGAACAACCCATTACAATGTTCGCTCCACCATAAGAGCGCCTCAACACGACCGTAATCTTCGGGCAGGTGATGTTGGCATAGGAATGTAATAATTTTGCTCCATGGCGGATCACCCCCAATCTTTCCCATTTGTCGCCGGGCGGGAAAGCAGTGGTGTCCACCAAATTGATCTGGGGAATATGGAAAGCATCCAGGAAATTCATGAAACGGTCGTATTTGTCCGAGGAATCCGGTTCAAGAATCCCGCTCAATTCATCCGGATTATTGGCCACAAGACCGCAGACCTGATTGCCCAAGCGGCAGAAACCAATCACCAGGTGGTTGGCAAAGTCTTGCTTCAGTTCAAAAAATTCTCCCTTGTCCACCACTCGGTCGATGATCTCATGGATGTCGTAGGTAAGCCGGGGATCGTCAGGCATGATATCCAGCAGGGCTTCTTCTCTCCTTTCCGGGTTATCGCCCATTTCCACCACCGGTGGCTTTTCCCAGCAATTCTGAGGAAGGAAGCTCAAAAGCTTTTTGGCCTTGGCGATGGCATCTTCATCACTGGCAGCGATCAGGTCACACTGGCCGCTTTTTTCCATATGGAACTCGGCTGTCCCGGCGTCATCCGACTGCTTATCCCCTCCCAGCCAGAGAAACCCGGTCTGGCGATGGATGATCGAAAAATCCGATAGTACAGGCACTACCGCAGATACTCCGATACAGGGTCCCAAAACAAGTGAAATTCTAGGGACAATCCCGGAGATCAGAGAATAATTTCGGAAGAACTGGGCGAGTCCGTTGAGGCCGATATCTCCTCCCTTGAAACTGAGCCTTTCTCCAGCCGAATCGATGATTCCAATCAGGGGCACTTGCATCTGCCCGGCCATCCGGGCCAGATCAGCCAATTTCCAGGCTGCCTGATCGCCCAATGAGCCTGACATGACCGTAAAGTCCATGGAATACAGGATCACCGAACGGCCACTGACTCTGGCAAAACCGGTAATGATGCCATCATAAGGACTCAGCCTCTCCTTGCCGTCAAAGGGTTGACGATGATCTCGGACCAGAGAGCCGATTTCTTCAAAGGTCCCCGGATCTACCAGGCGGTTGATTCGTTCGCTGGCAGTGAGCTTCCCCAGACTACGTTGAATCCGGGTACGCTCTTGTCCCCCCCTTTCGAGGTTTTCTTTTTGCAATTTGGCAAACTTGGTGAGATAACCATCCATCCATTTTCCCATAATTACTCTCCCCTTAATCTTTGGGAAAAACGGCTTTTTCCGGTAAGGATACTAAGACTGGGGTTAATTAAAACTACTTGATCTCAAATGTATTTCCTGGCATACTGGCGGCTGTCTTTTTTAATTCACCGTAATATAGATGAATATTAATGATGTGTCAAGGTAGATGAAAGTGGTTCTAAAAAATGAGAAGGTACAAGGGATGAAGAGTTGATTCGCGAAGCTCTTTTCCGTCTGGACCGAGAAAAGAAGGTGAAACGAATGTTCAAGATATCGGGAGGGAGGGATGAAGAAAGATGAGGGTTCAGTCAAGTGCCACGAAAAGAGTCGAGGTGAGAGCACCCATGTCCGGGATTTTTTATCGCCAACCAGGCCCGGATCAATCCCCTTATGTTGAAGTCGGGGATAGGGTAGAGAAAAAACAAGTGCTGGCTCTTTTAGAAACGATGAAAGTTTTTCAAAAGATTAAATCCCCGGTTTCTGGAAAGATCTTGGAGATTGTCCAAGCCAATGAAGCCCCGGTGAAAGATGATGATGTACTGTTTGTGATCGACGCCCAAGCCTAAGGAAGAAAATTCATGTTTTCCAAGATGCTTATTGCCAACCGAGGAGAAATTGCCGTCAGGGTTATAAGGGCCTGCAAGGATTTGGGGATCAATACCGTCGCGGTTTATTCCGAAGCGGACCAGAATAGTTTACACGTTCGCCTGGCTGACGAAAGAAGGTGCATTGGCCCGGCGATAAGCAGCAAGAGTTATTTAAACGTTAGGAGCATTCTCGATGCTGCGAAAGCCTCAAAAGCTGAGGCCATTCACCCCGGGTACGGCTACCTGGCAGAAAATGGGGAATTTGCCCGGGCCTGTGCCCGCGAGGGTTTTGTTTTTATCGGCCCTACCCCTGAAAACCTGGCGTTAGCCGGCGATAAGATCAACGCCAAAAATATCGTAGAAAATGCCGGGGTTCCCGTGATTCCCAGCAGCCGGGTAGGGATCGTTAAACTCGAAGAAGCAATTCGATTCAGCGAGGAGATCGGCTACCCGGTAATGATCAAAGCATCCGGCGGAGGCGGCGGCCGGGGAATAAGAATTTGTGCCAGCGAAGAAATCCTGCGCGGAGAGTTTTCCGTGGCCAAGATGGAAGCCCGAGCCGCCTTTGGAAATGACGAGGTATATATTGAAAAATGCATAACAGAACCTAGACATGTTGAATTTCAGGTGCTGGCAGATCGGCGGGGAAAAGTGATCCATCTTGGTGAACGGGAATGTACCATCCAGAGGCGCTATCAGAAACTTATCGAGGAATCCCCCTCCTCGAGACTCACCCCGCCATTGCGTCAAACCATGGGGGAGATGGCGATTGCGGCCGCCAGAGCGGTCCGATATTTTAACGCCGGCACGGTGGAATTTCTCGTGGACCCGCATGACCGTTTTTATTTTATGGAAATGAATGCCCGAATCCAGGTCGAGCACCCGGTCACAGAATTGGTGACCGGGGTTGACCTGATCAAAGAGCAGATCAGGCTGTCCTCCGGCGAAAGTTTGGGGTATTGCTATGAGGATTTAAAACCGAGAGGGTGGGCTCTCGAATGCCGGATTAATGCCGAAGATCCGGACAAAAACTTTTTACCATCTCCTGGAATCATAAAAGAATATCAACCTCCAGGGGGATTTGGGGTCAGGGTAGATACCCATCTTTACCAAGGTTACGAATTGCCCATGTATTACGATTCCTTAATCTGCAAGCTCATCTCCTATGATCTTACCAGGGAGGGTGCCATCAAGATCATGAAAAGAGCCCTCGCAGAATTTACGATAAAACCCATTAAAACAACCATCCCGCTTTATCTCAAGATCATGGATGATCCTTTTTTTAAACAGGGTATATTCAGTACCCATTTTATCGAAAAGTTTTTACCAGAAGACGAGGAGGAGGGGGAAGGTTAAAGGCCGCTGAATTCAGAGTATTTATAATTTGGGGGCATTCCTTGGCATAAAAGATTTTTAGGAAGCAAAAAATTTTGGCCGGGAGAGGGCTGCGGGTTCTTAGGATTTGCCCGGCGACGATGTTAACGGGAAACTGACTTCAAAAATGGTTTCGCCCTTTTGAGAGGAATAAACGAAGGATGCACCGTAGCGCCGCAATATCTCTCGGGAGATAAACAACCCCAATCCTTGATGCTTTCCTCCTTTATTGGTAAAAAATGGTTTAAACAGATTGGGTTTCATATCTGCGGAAAATCCACATCCCGTATCTTTGATCACCACGATTATCTGGTCATCTTTTTTTTCGGTAATCAGAGTGAGTTCTTTGCGGCTGGAGTTTTCCATGGCCTCAATGGCATTCTGGATTAGATTAAAGAATCCTTGACTGAAATCCACATGGTATCCCTTGAGGGGGGGTAAAGGGGAGGAGAATCGTTTTTGTACCCGAACCTGGTGTTTAAAAAACAAATTATGCTTTAGAAGGGAGAGTTCTTCCTCTAATAAGTCATTGAGTTGAATCATTTGGGGATTATCCTGATCTTCATGGACCCCTTTTTGAATCAAGACCTCTACCAGCGTTTTAAAATTATCGATTTGCTCCCAGCATTGTTCCACCTGATCTTGTATACCCGATGGGATCTTTTTCCCTTCCTTGATTAGCATCCTTTGCAGCAGCTCCATTTGCATGGATAAAATCTGGATCGATCCATTTAGGTTGTGGATGATCCCCTTCACGAAGGTCCCCAGGGTGGAATTCCGATACCTATAGATAAAAGCAGAAAGAAATTTTTCTGGATCCAGATAAATGGAACTTTTTTTTGATGGCAGTAGATTATATGGCCTCACCGGGGCACTTCCTCCCTTGAATGAGGGACTTTTTTTATCCCGCAAAGGAAACCGATTCTTCAGCCGGGTGGATTATATTATTTATTCAATTTTCTATACCATATCCGGAGAAAGGGATGCAACGACAAATCGCCTATTTTAGGGTTTAGGTAAGAAGATTTTCGGATTGGGGCACTTTAAAAATAGCGAGTTTGCAGGATGAGATATAGGAAAGAGGTTGACTATTTTTTCAGTTCCATGAGGGATTCCTTGATCATTTTTTCAGCCAAGACATCACTGGGGACATGATACTTCCCGGCGGCAATTAACTTTTTCAGGGCAGCCACTCGATCCACCCTCACATCCGGGGTTTTTTTCAGGACATCATAGATTTTTTCCATGTCTTGCGGAGGCACTGAAAAAGTTCCTTTATCTCTGAAGGGGGGTTGTTTTTTTCTTTCCTTGGTCATTGGAATCATCCAGCGTAACTGATTCGTTGCGTTGTTTAATTATCTTTTCGGCAGGATTTGAAAAATACCTTAAACCTTTTTTGTTAAGAAAAATATATACATGAAACGTTGCCTCGATAGGCTTCAGGTCAATGTTTTTTGATCCAAGGTAAAATTACTTTCTCCTGGTTCTTTTTAGTTATTGAACTTTCTTGTACCCTGTCACCTCCTTTTCCATAAGGCGACATTTTCGCAGAAGGGTAAAAATAATTTCTTTAAACATCAAACAATCAGGCCATTTAAGGGCAGAGGTGAAATCATTGTCACTGGTAATGCAATAACCAAAGCCGTGGGCAGTACAACGAGGGACTCATTGGCCCTAATCTTGAGCGATTCTTGCAGCTCAAAAATATAGTACCACCCGCTGGCAAGCCAATATGGCTGAACATCTGCAAGCCCGAGGTCTATGGTCCCGAGTAAAGGGCTTTTTCGCCAAGGGGGAATTATATTTTTTTGTGAAGGAGAAAGTCATATTACCGTCCAATTTGAATGGTCTTAGTGATAAAATAGGAGAAAATATAAAAAGGGGAGATCTTATGAAAAAGGTCAACTGGCGAATCGCCATCGGCATCCTTTTGATTTTTTTATCAGCCATTCTTTACCTCATCCATTATCTTATCTTCCGCGATGCTCATCACATTTTTATTTATCTGGTGGGGGATATCGCCTTCGTCTTTATCGAGGTCTTGCTGGTAACCCTCATTATCGATCAACTCCTTCGCCAAAGGGAAAAACGATCTCTCTTCCACAAACTCAACATGGTCATCGGTCTCTTCTTTGGCGAGGTGGGGTCGGATCTCTTACGGATTCTCTCTGATTTTGACACGGAGGCGGAGCGAATCCGCAAGGATCTCACCCTGACCGATCAGTGGGACTCAAAAGGGTTTGCTGAAATCAGTAAGCGGATCAAAAGTTACCACTATAAAATGGATAGCCAGCAGGGGGATATGGAAAACCTGAGAGGTTTTTTAAAAGAGAAAAGAGATTTCATACTCAGGATTCTCGAGAATCCTAATCTTCTCGAACACGAAAATTTTACCAATTCTCTCTGGGCCGTTCTCCACCTGGGTGAGGAGTTATCCTGCCGGAAGAGTTTGAAGTCATTGCCCGGGGCGGATTATGATCATCTCGCGGGAGATATGATCCGAGCTTATAAAAATCTGATGTCGGAATGGTTGAATTATATGAAGCACCTGAAACAACACTACCCTTACCTATTTTCCCTGGCCATTCGCACCAATCCCTTCGATCTCAAGGCAATTCCGGAAGTGAGGGGATAAGGATATGGAAAGAGCGATCAGAATGGATATTTTTTGGTTTACCTTTCCTTCTTTTTGTAACTTACGGCAAGGTCGGCGCGGCTCTGCGGATGGATGCTGGTTTTAAATCCAGGCAGGCTTTTCATATATTTATAATATTCGTCGGTACCCATCCTATATCCCCCTCGATGAAAAGGTTCCGGCTCTTCAACGTTGTGCGCCGCTAGGCAGCCCCCAGTTTCAAGTTTCGGAACTAAAGCTTTGGCATAATTGGTGTACCAATCTTTATCCGCATCAATGAAGATAAAATCAAAGGGCCCCGCAAGCTCATTCACTAACTGATGGGCATCGGCAAGGCGGGCATCAATGTGCTCGCTGAGACCCGCTTCCTTGAAATTGGCCAATGCCTGCCTGTAGCGCCCTTCATCGATTTCGATGGTAACCAGCTTCCCTCCTGTCTTGCTGAGTGCCCAGGCCATCCATATCGCCGAATGACCCGTCGAGGTTCCAACTTCCAGCGCCTTTTGGTATTTATTCTGAACGATAATTTCATAAAGAATTTTGCCGTCCGCTTCCGGAACATTTAAATCACGCCATCGATTCTTCATGTTATCAAGAAATTTCTTTACCTTTTCATCGATGATTCTTTGCCTTGCCGTTTCCTCCGAGTAACAGGGAATCGTGGATGCAAAAAAAACAATCAGAAATCCTAAAATTCCTATGTAAAAACACTTTCTCATCATCCTCCCCTTGGTCTCACCTCCTCTCTGGGAGAACATTATCCAATGAATACCCTGGCCCACCGCCAATTTTCCATTTCCCGGATTTCTCCTTTTTCCGTTCTGCCTACTATAATTTTTTGGCAGTGGTTTTCTTGTTGGATTGCATGCCCAGTCGCCACCACAAGGGGATAAGGCCCAGACCAATGGTAGTTAAGAGAAAAAGGTAGGTTCCGCGCCAGGGAAACCAGGATGGTGCCGGGCTGCTGCACACCCAGGTCCCAACAGCGGTTAACAGAAAAAAGGTGGTAATAGAAGCCAGAATGATGGCGGTACTCGCCCGGGTCAGGAGCCATTTGCTCTGCTTGTCTTGGCCCAAATCCCGGGCTATCGGGCCCCAGAATCCCGGCGGTCGCGCCCGGCGGTAAAATTCCTTCAGCAATTCCTTGTTTTCAGGCCCGAGAAGAAAGGAAGCACCTATCCCAGCGGAGGTCGAGATAATGGCCATGAGAAGGAGTCTCAAGGCTTCCGCCTCTGGAAATGCCCAAAGCAAAACCGGGGCAAAAACCGAAGACATGAGGATGCAGGTTATCTCACCCCAGGCATTGATCCGCCACCAAAGCCATCGCAAGACGAGCATAATCCCCATACCCGCCCCCAAAAGTAGACTCGCCTGCCAGGCCATTTGAATCGACGAAAGTTGCCCCATGATGAGGAAAGCGATGGCCAGAATCAAGAGGTTGGAGCAGCGCGCGACCCAAATCAGTGATGAAGGACGGGGTTCCCTCTTCAAGATATGGCGGCAAAAAAATCGTTTATAAATGTCATTGGTCCAATAGGAAGCTCCCCAGTTCAAATGCGTGTCCACAGTGGAAGCTAAGGCGGCCAGCATACAGGTTAACATCAATCCCTTGATACCGGCTGGAAGAAGCTCAGCCATTCCGCGCACAAAGGTTGTCTCCCTCTCGGCCACCATCAGACTCGCGTCCAAGTTTGGATCCAGTGGGAATAAAATCAATAAACCCAACCCCAGCGGCAGCCAGAGGAGGCTGCGCACGAATACCTGGCTCACGGTAAAGACCAGGGCGGCCTGGCGGGCATCCTGGTCGCTGCGGCAAGCCATCGTTCGTTGAGCCAGATATCCCGTGCCGTCGGCATTCAGTTGAACGATCCATTGCAGGGCAAAAACCGCCAGCAAAGCCCAGCTGACATCCTTGGCTTGAGAGGGGTCAAAGGCCAGTATCTGAGAAGGGGTTATGCCCCCGGGCGTGCGCCCTTCATTGAAAAGCTGGTGCAACTTTAACGGGATAGCCTCTAAACCCCCGACTTTATGGACAATAATAACTACGAAAATCAGGGTGCTGACCATCATGATGGCAAATTGAACCAAATCAGTCTCCACCACACTGCGCAGCCCGCCGGTGGCCGAATAAAGCGTGGTCACCATCAGGATACAAGCCAGGGAGATCAAATTGTTGGCGGAAAGGATCCAAACTCCTGGACCTTCGGGGTCAACGGTTAGCGGGACACCGATCCTCTGCACCAAGTCGTGCACGATTTGAAACCAGCTTTCCGGCAGCCATTGGTTCCATAAGAGAAAAGGTTCGGCAATGCGGGTGGCCGCAAGCAGTACCCAAGCGAGGACGATACAATTGAAAAAGGTGCCGAAATAAACGGCTTTGAAAGCGCGCAAAACTGCAGCCGGCTGGCCGCCATAGCGGATTTCGGTAAGTTCCGCGTCGGTCAGAACTCCGGCCCGGCGCCAGCTTGCAGCTAGTAAAAAACCCATCAGCAAAAAGGCAATCGTATAAATCCATAAACGCCAGAGAGAAAAAATTCCGGCAGTGGCGATCAGCCCGGTAACCAGAAGCGGTGTATCGGCGGCGAACTGGGTGGCTGCCATACTGATGCCCGCCTTCCACCCTTTCAGGGATCTTCCCGCTAAAAAATATTCCTCAAGATTCCGGGATGCTTTGGCCCTGGCCAGGAAACCGGCAGCGACAGCATAAGCGATGAAAGCCAGGATGATAACAATATCTATCCGAGCGATCAATTTTCTACCCCTGGGAAAATGGTCTTAATAAATTAGACAGCGCCTGACCGGAGTAAGCGGGTTCACTTTTCATATTTAGCCGCAAATTCTTGATCAGACATCGTCAGGTAAAGAATCCCTTCTATTAAACCTGCCAAGGCCGGGATGAAAGTCCAACAAAGAGCCAGATATAAAATTCCCCAACCAATCTTGCCCAGATAAAACTTGTGGATACCCAAGCCTCCGAGGAGAATACCAAAAAGACCCGCTGCTATCCGACTTTTTCTTGTAGCCGTTGGGGTCAAAGGCTGTTTTAGACCACATTGGGGACACATTTCTGCTTGCCAATCAATTTTGGCCCCGCAATGCATACAATATTTTTTCCCATTTAATTGTGGATCCATACGCACACCCCATTAAAGACGATTCCGGCTGTCCCATTTATATTATATGCATATCTTGCTGATGTGTCTTCTGCTAATTAGCCAGGGGATTTCCGCCCGTTCACTTGATTATCCACCAAATTTTTTGATTCAACCCCTTACCCTTTGCAAGTTATATTTGAATTTCTCCCGTGAATCGATTAACCTTAAACCATAGGAAAGTATCAATTCAGCATTTTGAAAAGGACCGCTAAATTTCAGGGGGAAATGCCCGTCATTTTGAAAGTGGCAATTTATATTGTGCCTTGGGCATTGAAAGTTAGCCGATTGTTCAAAGGGCTAAACTTTGATGAGCACCTCTCATCGGCGGGAACGGAATTTGAGGTTGGGAAATGGTCAAACGTCCGGTTTTTTTCTATGGTTGGGTAATTGTAGCCATCATTGTAGTCAGCATGGTTCTTATATATGGAATCCGTCACTCTTTTGCGGTTTTCTTTTCCCGCATCCTGCAGGAATTCCCCTGGAGCCGGGGCAACATTGCCATTATGTTTTCTTTGAATATTTTCATCTACGGGTTCTTAGCCCCCGTTGCCGGCACGCTTGCCGACCGCTGGAAGCCCCGGAGAATGATGCCCCTGGGGGTTGTGATCCTTGGGTTGGCAACTGCTGGCTGTGCTTTCGCCAATAAGTTGTGGCATTTCTATTTCCTTTTCGGCTTTCTCATGCCTCTGGGAAGCGCCTTCAGTGGATGGCCCATTATGGCGCCATCCCTGGTGAATTGGTTTACCAAAAGGAAAGGACTGGTCCTGGGACTCGGCCAGATGGGTGGCGGCCTTAGTTTTGTTTACAGTATATTCGTTGAATTTACCATATCCCAAATGGGATGGCGGAATACTTTTATTATTCTGGCGGTCATCCTGGTTATTTTCCTGCTGCCCCTGTACTTCTTTTTTTTCTACTTCCGGCCGGAAGAAAAAGGCCTTCATTCCTATGGGGTTGAGCCCACGGCTCCTTTGCCACCGCCCTCCGCCGGCGGAGGGGTGATCAGAAAACCAATGATTTCGGAAAGGACTCTGAGTGAAGTTATGAGAACCCCCCAACTTTGGCTCCTGGTTTTATCTTACGCCCTATACTGGGGAGTTGGATGCTATCTCATTCTCGCCCATCAAGTGAAATTCACCGAGGATGCTGGATACAGCAGCTTGTTCAGTGTTTCGGTCTTCGCCCTTTTTGGTATCACCCTATTCATGGGACAGCTCTCGGGCTTCATATCCGATTGGCTAGGGAGAGAAAAAACTGTTACCCTGGCCACTTTACTGTCCCTCGGCGCTCTACTCGCCCTAATGTCGGTTCGAGACACTTCCCAACCTTGGCTCCTCTATGGGTATTCGATTTCTTTGGGTTATGGAGCCGGCCTTTTTTCTCCCACTCTTTTTGCCGCATCAGCGGATATATTCCATAGGCGTCATTATGGTGTGGTGGCGGGTTTGTTGCTTGCTGGCATGGGCGCAGGGGGCGCCGTGGGTCCCTGGATCGGCGGCTACCTGTTTGATCTTTCCGGTAGCTATACGAATTCTTTTATTCTGTCCATGGTCAGCATGGGCCTATCCTGTATCAGCTTATGGCTGGCAGCGCCCAGAAAGACAACGATGAGCTAAAACAAGAAAGGAAAAAAGGAGATGACTTTTCTCGTTCGCTTGTTGACTAATATGGTGGCCATTCTGCTCATCGCCTACTTTCTGCCGGCGATCATGTGGGTTGACAGTTGGTGGGCAGCGTTGGCGGCAGCCTTTCTATTAGGGGTTGTCAATACCATTCTGCGACCCATCCTCATCTTTTTTACCCTCCCCCTGACGCTTTTAACCTTCGGGCTTTTTCTGCTGGTCATCAATGGGTTGATGCTCTGGCTGGTGGCGGCCTTTGTTAAGGGGTTTTATGTCAATGGTTTTTGGGGGTCGGTGTTTGGGGCAATTTTGCTCAGCATAGTAAGCTGGCTATTGGCCAGCTTGGTGCAG
>JAOUFX010000643.1 GCA_029857975.1 Deltaproteobacteria bacterium
TTTCATATCGGAACCCTACCCAGATCCGCCTCCCCTGCTCAAGCGGGATAGATTCCGGTTCTATCCCCCACCCCACTGGTTTTAACCAGAAGGAAAGCGTGTTTTTGCTTCCTCCCCGGCACAATAACCTCCTTAGCGGCTTTGGCAATCCGCATCTTGACCACGGTCTTATCCGGAATCTTAATCTTCCTCCTGTTCCCGGATTGCGCCCCATACAAGATTTACGCTTCACCAGGACCCGTTTCCCGATTCCAGGAAGGGTAAAGGAGTCGGTCTTTTTAGTTTCGGAGACTGCCAACGCTGCACCCTCAATTGCTGAAGCCATCTTCTTGGAAATTTTGCCAAATTGCGGGGTTTGGCACGATCTCTTCTATTTTGACACCAGACATTTCTAAATTGGCTTGACACTTCTATTTTTACCCTTGACTACCCATTGGCATGAGATTATATTTTTGTTGTTGATTCCACCCGTAGCCTTGTAAACTGATCAACCCAATCTCTAACCTTCTGGAGGAAGTTATGCGAAGGAATTTCGAGAGGGTGCCCATATAAGGCTCTGTGGAGACGATTGTGTCTCTGCAGAGCCTTTTTTATCTCTTTAATCCCCAATTCAGCTGAGAACATAGCAAAAAAGTAGGCACTCTCAGGCCGTTAAAAAACAACAAAGTACCGCAGGCACTTTAGTTGCGATATTTTTCTTACCGGGTGAAAGATGAAAAACAACCTATCTACTTACTATTCTTCTCCTCATTATTGGGGGTTTGATAATTCCCCACCTCATGGTATTTCTGCCTGATCCTGTCCCAAATCATTTTCGATTCGGGTAATTTTAACCATTCCTGGCTTTGATCGTTTGATGTAGCAAAGGATGATTAAGTCATGAAGCCAGAGAAGAATCTCCAGATTATCAATGAAAATCGCCCATCGAAAATACTTGGATGCTAATTTGCGCCTTGAAGATTCCGAAAAAAAGGAGGTAAATAGCAATGGTCCTGTATGTTTTGAAATGGGATATTCATCCGGACAAAGCAGAGGCTTATTTGAAATGGACAGAAGGGGCGATCAAAGGCACCCTATGAGTAAAAGGGGTAGCGGAGTTTCGGGCGTATCGTCCGGCTAGCGGTGCGGGGCAGGTGGTAATAACTTATGAATTCCCCGACATGGCCACTTGGGCGGCATGGCAGGGCCAAGAGGATACGCAGAAAGTACTAACCGAGCTTCACACCGTCGCCTTAAATGTTTCTATGGAACTTTGGGGGCCCTCTCCGGTTGTGCCTGCACCGATTCGACCAGGAAAGTAGGGGGCCAAAATGGGCTGCCTCAATAAGAAATCTCCAAAGCCATGAAAGGAGTCAAAGATGGCTGATAGAGTGATTTTCATCGGTTGGAATCGTCCCGTTGTCGGCCGGGAACAGCAGGCAATGAAGCTGTTTCAGAAGGCTATGGAGTACTATTCCAAGCTTCAGACTGGCGGGAAAATAGAAAGCTTTGAGCCGGTAATGCTTACCCATCATGGAGGTGATTTGAATGGGTTCATTATCCTCAAAGGGGATGCAAAAAAGCTGGCAGAGGTTCGGGAAGAGGCTGCGTTTGTAGAATACAGCATCGAAGCGGGATATTGCCTGGAAGGTTTTGGAATCGTCTCGGGCTACACCGGGGAAGGGGTGAAGGATATCTTTTCTCGATGGTCGAAACTTATCGGTAGTTAACCCCGATTGAATTGAGGCTAATGGTTGATTCGATTCAGGAGGCAGGGTCAAAAATGGCCCTGCCGTTGTTTTTGGGAAGCCTTTATTATGCTTGCTTTCGAATAAGCGTCAACCTTGAGGGTTAACCTGGACTGAAGATTCGGAGGTGAAAGAGATAAATTTGGGGGAAGGGCGAAAATGCCATGCGAAGACGAGGAGTTCTTCCTATAATCGTAGAGTTAGAAATATCTAAAATCATTCATGCTTTCTCTCAGTAATTATCACCTATATCGTGACCCCGCCTATCCCTGGGACGCTTACCTTCAGTCCTAATAAAGATGGGGAATACAGCGCAGAAGGAAACGGCTTCTCCTGTATCCTGAAGATCGCCCGCACCATTGCCGATCTGGAAGGCTTTGAAGACATTGCCACTTACCATATCTCGGAGGCCATTCAGTACCGCAGCCCGGACCGGACCTTGCTCTGATCCTTTTAAAATGGAAATAGAACCAGAATCTCCTTGATTTCATACATACCCATCTGGTAGCATTTTTCCACCTAAAATCCCATGGAAGCTTTTAAGAAAATTCCTTTCTTTTATGGCTGGGTCATTGTAGCCACCTGCTTTGTAGCCGCTACGAGTTACGGCCTCTTTTATACCTTCGGCGTCTTTTTCAAGGCCCTCCAGGCGGAATTCGGATGGGGAAGAGCTTTAACTGGCTCTGTCCATTCCTTGCATCTGCTGATCTATGGGATTTCAACCTATTACTTTGGAAGGCTCACTGACCGGTATGGACCCAGGCGTGCTCTCTCCTTGGGAGCGATTTTTATTGGGGTCGGTTTATCCCTTTGCAGCCAGATCCAAAATATATGGCAACTTTATTTCTTTTACATTATTGCTTCCCTGGGTTCAGGTGTAACCGTTTCCCTGCCCAACGCTACTGTGCAAAAATGGTTCGCCAAAAAGAGGGGGCTGGCGCTGGGATTGGTCACCGCGGGAGTTGGCGCCGGCACTCTGCTACTCGCCCCCTTGAGCAACTATCTAATCAATCTTATGGGCTGGCGTTCGGCCTATGTAATCATCGGTATCTCATACTGGGGCCTTCTCACACTAAATGCCTTGGCTATCGAGGAAAATCCGGAGAAAAAAGGGCTGAAACCCTACGGCTGGGAAGAAAGGATTAGCCGGGGAGATTCATCGGAGGGCAAAAGGACTCAAGAGTGGTCGGCAAGGGAAGCCATGAAGACGGGATCCTTTTTCCTGATCATCTTCATCTACTTCTTCACCAACCTCCCGATTCACA
>JAOUFX010000644.1 GCA_029857975.1 Deltaproteobacteria bacterium
CTTCCGATCTCCCGTGGCTTTGTCTCCGGAGCAGATCCCCAAAATTGTCGAAGCCTTCGCCCTGGCTGCCGGGAGGGTGAAAAAAGCAGGGGCGGATGGGGTGGAAATCCACATGGCCCATGGGTATCTCCTCAATCAGTTCCTCTCCCCTTATTCCAATAAAAGAGAAGATGAATACGGGGGCAATGCGCAAAGGCGAATGCGGGCACCCATCGAGGTTTTGCAAGCCGTCCGGAATAAAGTAGGCCTGGATTTTCCCATCATATGCCGTCTCAGTGCCGACGAGTACGTCGAGGGGGGATTGAAACTGGAAGCCTCAAAGGAAATCGCCGGAGCGCTGGAAAAAAATGGAGCGAATGCCCTCCACATATCTGCCTGCGTGGCAGCCTCCGTTTATTTTAACCACCCCCCGTATTATGTCGAAGAGGGCGTTTTTGCCCATTTGGCTCAGGGGATCAAATCCGTCGTCAACATCCCCGTGATCACGGTAGGCCGGATTCGCACCCCGGAATTGGCCAATCGGATCTTGGAAGATAAGAAGGCCGACCTGGTCTCCATGGGAAGGGCACTCATCGCTGATCCCGACCTTCCGGCCAAGGCCTTTGATGGACGGAGGGAAGATATCATCCCTTGCATCTCCTGCAACCGCTGCATCGTAAGCATCCGCAAAGGGGCGTTGCAATGTGCCGTGAATCCGGAAACGGGACGGGAGGGACTCTTTATTGTGAAAAAAACCACCCGTCCCAAGAAGGTCTGGATCATCGGCGGAGGGCCTGCCGGCATGAAAGCTGCAGAAATCGCCGCCCGCCGGGGTCATCAGGTCACCCTGTATGAAAAAGAGAACCAGTTGGGGGGTCAGTTTCTTCTGGCGGCGGTTCCTCCCCAGAAGCAAGTTTTGCAAGAATTTGTGGAATACCTCGCCAGACAACTCGGGCGCCTGTCCGTAAAGGTGGTCAAGGGAAAACTCTTCGAACCTTCCCTCCTGGAAGAAGAACGGCCGGAGGCAGCGATCTTGGCGACCGGGGCCAGGCCCTTTCTTCCACCCATCGAAGGAATCCGAGAAGCCGCAACCTTCTCCACCTGGGAAGCTCTTTCCAAGCCGATGTCTCTTGGCCGAAGGGTCCTGGTCATCGGCGGAGGCGGGATTGGAGCCGAGGTGGCGGATTATCTTTCGGAAAAAGGGAAAGAAGTCACGCTGATTGAAATGCGGGAAGGGATCGCCTTGGACCTTCCCGTACACCTCCAGCATTTTCTGAATCTCCGCTTGCAATCCAAGGGGGTCGAGGTTCGGACCTCGACCAAGGCCGTCCGCTTCGAAAAGGACGGCCTCTGGATCGAAGCTTCCCAGGGAATCGGGAAGCTCGAAGGTTTCGACTCCACGGTCATTGCCTTGGGGTCAGTACCCAATGATGAATTGGCTAAAATTGTGAAGAAAAGAATATCCGAAGGGTACGTGGTCGGCGACGCCGTCAGACCCAGAGAACTGATGGAAGCGTTGGCGGAAGCAGAGGAAGCCGCCCTCAAAATTTAAGATGGATTTCCGCCGGTCTGAGAAGGCAATATCTTCAAATCTCAACACGATGGTTTTCTTTCCCGTTAACCCCCAACCCCTTTTTAGCGGCTGCATAAAGGGCTTTTAATCATCTTTGAAAGGAGGGAGTATCATGAGCAAGGAAAATGTCGGTGGGAAGATGAGCAGGCGCAGATTCTTGAAGTCGGCGGCGGCGACCCTCGCCTTCGGGGCTGTGGGCTTGAAGGCCCCGGTTGTCTTGGGCCAAGCCAAGAAGTTCAAAGGCGTAACCCTGAATGGGGCAACTTTTCAGCATATGCACGCCAATCACATGAAAGAATACCTCCCGGAGTTCGAGGAAGCGACCGGCATGAAGGTCAACCTCGATCTTCCCTCATTTCCGATCTATAATCAGCGGGCCGATCTGGAGCTTTCCACCAAAGGAAGAGCCTGGGATTTTTTGAACATCACCTTCATCTATTCGGGACGATGGATCGGCGCCGGCTGGTTCACCAACCTCGAGCCCTTCATTAAAGATCCCAACCTGACGGAGCCCGACTGGGAACCCGGAGATTTCGTGTCCGGAGCCCAGTCATGCCTGATCGATGCCAAGGGCAACCAGTATGGGTTTGCCTGGGAGGCAGGGGCGATGATCATGGCAGCCAGCCGGGGAGACCTTATCGAAAAGGCGGGTCTGAAGCTCCCCGAAACCTTCGATGACCTCACCAAGGTATGTGAAGCCACAAACAACAAGGAAAATGTCAAGGCCTTCGTCAACGATAATCTCCACCATTGGCACCTACCGCCGTACATCATGGGGTTCGGCGGAAAAATCTTCAAAGACCCCCCCGAGAACCTCACTCCCACGCTGGACACGCCCGAAGTGGCCCAGGGTGCCGAGTATTACGCAAACTTGTTGCGAAAGTACTCTCCCGACGGCGTTCTTTCCTATACCATGGATCAGGCCCACACCGCGATGCTGCAAGGGAGGGCCAACATTCAGACCCAGAGCATTTCCTGGCACGTCCCCCTGTTCAAATCGGAGAAGAGCCAGGTCCGCGAAACGGTTCGGTTTGGCTTCATGCCTGCCGGCCCCGCGGGCGCATTTCCCTGTATCAACTCCCACGGCTTTGGCATTCCTCTCGGCGCAAAGAACAAGGAAGCGGCCTGGGAATTCATAAAGTGGATCCTGAGTAAAAAAATGGTAAGACGTCTGGCCCTGGAGAAAGGCTACTCCGCCATCTGCCGCAGGTCGGTCATCAGCAGCCCCGAATTCAGGAAGAATATAACCCATAAAGGACAGGATATCGCCTCCCTCTATCTGAGGGTACTGGAGCTGGGCGGGAAAACCGGCTATATGAAGTACCGCACCGTCCCCGTATTTCCCCAGGTGGGCGACAAGATTAACAAAGCCCTGGAGCGCATCGTAACGAAACAGCAATCGACCGCCGACGCTATGAAACAAGCCCAAGCCGAAGCA
>JAOUFX010000645.1 GCA_029857975.1 Deltaproteobacteria bacterium
AGATGGTTCCCAGAAAAAACTCATCGGATGAAGCAGGGGCCTCCGATATCTATTTATAACGCACGTGTTCTCGCAAATATCCTAGTGTCGTATCTCGAAAATTCTTTGACCAAGTCTGATTCTCTTTCAGATTTTCAAGACCCCTTTGTCCAGGACGATCTTCCCGTCGAAATAAACGGTCGTTTCTTTATACATCACATCGATATGATTCGGAGCCAGAACCTTGCCTCCGATGGCAAAGTTGCTACCGATCCCCGCATGACAGTTCCCCAGCCGACCCAGGTCTTCCAAGTTGGTGGCACAAAGACGAGCCTCCGGATTGAGACCGATCCCGAATTCCGCATAGTTGTAAGCCTTCTCGTCTTTCAGGGACTCGAGAACCATGCGGAGTTTGCTCGCAGCCATGCCCCCGTGGATATCCACCACCGTCCCTTGTTTCACGATAAGGGTTACCTGGTCGTAGAGGGTGATGCCTACACTCATGATGCTTACGTCACTCACGATTTTTCCTTCCGTAGTCCCCTCGATGGGCGAGATGTTGATTTCACTATCCGGAAAGGCGGCGAATTGACCCGGTTTTTTAAACAGTCCGGTCTCATATTGAACAGGTCTGCCCGTGACCTGCCCCCGGACATCGGTCCCCAGCGGGGTCGTAACCCTGATTTCATCCGCGGCAGCCAGAGCTGCCCCCAGAACACGTCCCCTCCGGTCGCAATCCTCGTAGTCCGCGTTAATCGCTCCGACGCAAAGAGCGTCCTCAGTTACCTCGCACATGGTGCTTCCACGCTTTCCGGCCTTAATCGCCTCCACCCGCGCCTTGGTGTGGGTTTGGGACCAGGTCGTCGGCTGCAAAAAGACGTCGGCCTCCCGAAATGCGGCCACGATGGGTTCAGGGAGCTGCGCCCCGTGAACCCCCACCGGCGGAATCATGATGATAATGGGCGTTGCGCCAACGGCATAGGCCGCCGCCGCCAGGACTTCAGCGATTCTCAGTTTATTCGTGTCGGTCGAAATGAGGACGGTCTCACCCTCCTTTACATCTCCACATTTAATGCACTTTAGGGCTCCTTTCATCATCTGAATGGGGCTGGAGGGCCCTGGCGTATAGTGCCAGTAGGCGATCGGCCATTCTCGTGTACTCATTGCGCGCTCTCCTTTCTAATCAATTTTATTTCCCGCTGCAAATCCTTCTCGCACGGATTCGAGGATATTCCGCGGTTGAATGCAGTCCCCCACTTTGACCACAGAATGCCCCGAAGAAACGAGCTCCTCATGAAGTCTATTATCCGGCTGGGCACCCACCGCGAAGATCAAGACATCGACATTTTCACCGATCTCTTCTCGCCCGTGGCGCACCGTGGCCGTCTTCCCCTCGATAAGGATAAGTTCCGAACCGGTATAGACCTGGACATTGTTTTGCTTAAACTTCATCCCAAAATAGGCCTTGGTGTCGGCGTCAGCCTCGGCGGCGATTTCAGGAAGAATCTCCACCAGAAGCACCTTTCTTCCCCGTTCGCTCAAGTAATCGGCCGTCTCGCAGCCAACCAGCCCCGCTCCGAGGACGAGACAGGTCCCTTTAGGCCTCTTCTTTCCCGATAGGACATCCCAGGCGGTGGTTGTGGGAATCGTTTCCATCCCCGGAATTTTCAGAGACCGCGGCTGCGCTCCGGTGGCTAAGATCAGGATATCCGGTTGACTTTTCTTGATCAGAGCCGTAACGGATCTTTTCCCCGTAACCACCTCCACATTTGTTTCCTTTAGGCGCCGAATCAGGAAATCCCTAAATCGTCCGATCTCTTTTCTTCCCGGAGGAAGGAAGGCTAAATTCAATTGCCCTCCCAGATCCTTGCTTCTTTCAATGAGGGACACATCATGGCCCCTCTCCCAGGCTCGGTAGGCGGCCTCCATTCCTGCAGGCCCAGCGCCGATGACGCAAACCTTCTTCGCCTCAAGAGATGAGCTGAAACTCATTTGCCCTTCGTGACCCAATAAGGGATTGACCGAACACTGGATGTCCCGCTGTTCGAAAATGCGCTTATAACAACCCTCATTGCAGGCGATACACGGCCGAATCAACTCCTCTTGCCCCTCGAGGGCTTTCTGGGGAAGGTACGGGTCAGCTAAAAGGGGACGTCCCATGGCGACCAGATCGGCTTTCCCTTGGGCGAGGATCTGCTCGGCCAAGGCGGGGTGATTAATTCTACCCACGGTCGTTACCGGAACCCGCAACGACTTCTTAATCGCGGTAGCGATGGGAACGAGGCACCCGGGTTCGGTCATCATGGGTAGCGTCCGGAGGATCTTGTGCGGTTGTTTAAGATCACCAACTTTCTTTGCTCCCACCGATCCGGCCGAGACCATCAAGCCATCGATTCCTGCTTCCTGAATGCGCCCGGCAATCCGGGTCATCTCTTCCAGCCCCAATCCTCCGGCGATAAATTCATCCCCGCTTATTTTGACCGTCAGGGGGAATTCCGCGCCCAGGCGCTCCTTAATCCCCCGCACGATCTCGGTGAGAAAACGGGTCCGTCCCGATAGGTCTCCCCCGTACTCGTCTGTTCGCTGATTGGTAAGGGGAGAGAAGAAGGAAGGAACCAAATACCCATGGGCACAGTGCACATCGACCCCATCGAACCCAGCTTCTTTGGCCCAGACGGAGGCCCGGATATGGGCCGCAACGATTTCCCGGATTTCTTCTTTCGTAAGAGCCCTCGGAACTTCTGCGCCTGGGTAGGCCGGCAGGGCCGAAGGGGCTACCGGTTGAAGCCCGGTCACTTGGGAAGAGGCTCTTCCTCCTGCATGGTGGATCTGGATGAAGATTTTAACGCCGTTATTCAAGGCATGAACCGCATCGGTCAGGCTTTTCAATTTTTCGGAGTGCTCCGGCGACGCCAAACCGAGTTGATTCTTGTATCCTTTCCCCTCGAGCGTGAAAAACGTCCCTTCTACAATGATGAGGCCGACTCCTCCTTTGGCCCGTTC
>JAOUFX010000646.1 GCA_029857975.1 Deltaproteobacteria bacterium
TTCAGGACAGGCCAAATATTCAGCATAAGCCCCCTTGGCAAAAGCGATAACCCGGTCCCCGACCTGAAATTCTTTTACCGCCGGCCCGGCCTCGACAATTTTACCGCAAGCTTCATGCCCGAAGGGGCTCTGGGGAAAAAGGCCGTGCAGGTATTCGTGCAAATCAGAGCCGCAAATGCCGCAATATTGAATCCTGATTTTTACTTCTTCGGCTCCGGGGTTCGGCTCTTCAACTTCTTCCACCCGGACATCCCGAATGCCGTGGTACACAGCCTTTTTCACTACAGTCTCCTCCCCTCGGTTTATGGGGATTGAATGGCGAGAATCCCCCTTTGTTTTAAGCTTAACAAATAAAAACAAGGTATGTCAACGAGGGAGAAGACAAGATGGAGAGACGCTGATAAATTTCTTGACTTCTTCCCAGGGATTTTCTAATTTTCAAGTCATGGAAGGCACTTTCCAGAAAATTCTTCGGGAGGTCATTCCTCTCCGGCCTGCGGAAGGTCAGAGCAAAATCATGCCCTTAAGGCAGGCTTTGCGGAAGTATGTTCAGCCCGGCATGACTCTCCATCTGGGGGCGGCCTCCACGCCCCCCATCGCCAGCATTTACGAATTGATCCGTCTTTTCCGGGGCGCAGATCCCCAATTTACTTTCATTACGTTGGGGTTAACCACCGTCTATTCCCTATTGGTCCACACGGGGTTGCTGCGCAAGGCGATTACGACCTTCATGGGAGATTCTTATCCCTCCCCCGCTCCCAATCCAGTCTTTCAAAAAGCTTTTCGCGAAGGAAAGATGGAAGTAGAACACTGGTCCTTGTTCTCCCTCGTCCAGCGCTTAAAGGCCGGAGCCCTTGGCCTCGGGTTTCTTCCTACTCGCTCCCTCCTGGGAAGTAACATGGAACGGGACAATTATGATCATTTCCGGGTCCAGGAAGACCCCTTCGGGGAAAGCGGACGCATCGGCCTTGTGCACAGCCTTATCCCGGATATTTCTCTTTACCACGGGCTGGCTGCCGATCCTCAGGGCAATACGCTTTTCGCCCCACCCTATGCTGAAAACCTTTATGGGGCCCTGGCCAGCAAGCAAGGGGTGATCGTCACCGTGGAAAAGATTGTCTCCACGGATTTTTTGCGCCAACATGGGGGGTTCGTTCGTCTACCGGGGTATCGGGTCCTGAGTATTTCTGAAATACCGATCGGAGGGCATCCCGCCGGCTGTAACGTCCATGGGGTGAATGGCATCGAAGGGTATGCTGTGGACAACCCCTTCATCCTTGAACTCAGACAGGCGTGCAGGAAAAAAGAAACGTTGGATTCCTGGATGCAGGAATGGGTATGGAAATGTTCAGAACGATCGGATTACCTGAAGAAACTCGGCCGGGCTCGGGTGGCCACCCTGAAAGAAAAATCTGATCCGGATGCCTGGCTCCGCGATCTTGATTCTTTTCGTCCTCAGGTACAGGTCGAGGCCACAGCCAATGCCATGGAGCGGATGGTTGTGGCCGCAGCCCGGGAAATCATCTCGCGGGTAAAGCAAAAAAATTACCGTACCCTTTTGGCAGGAATTGGAGCTTCGAATCTATCGGCCTGGTTGGCCACTTATTTTTTGCGGCAAGATGGATACGAGGTCGACGTCATGGCCGAGATCGGTTTTTTCGGATACCTGCCCCGTCCCGCTGATCCCTTCATCTTCAACCTTTCCAATATTCCCACCTGCAAAATGCTTACGGACATTGCCGAAGTTTTGGGGCTGCTCATGGGTGGAAGGAATCAGCGTTGCCTGGGGGCTTTGAGCGCTGCGCAGGTGGATCGTTTCGGGAATCTGAATTCCACGCTCGTTCCTCCCCACCTTTTGATCACCGGATCGGGGGGGGCCAATGACGTAGCCTGCGGCGCCTCCGAGGTTTTGGTGGTCATACCTCATGCAGCTTCCCGCCTCGTTCCCCAGGTTCCCTACATTACGGCCCCGGGAGACCGCGTGCGAACATTGGTTTCTACCCTTGGTTTGCTTGAAAAAATTGAAAACCAGAATGAATTTACCCTCACGGGGATCATTCAGGATGGTAGATCATCTGCGGAAGAAACCGTTCGTTCGATTCAATCCCAATGCGGCTGGGACCTGAAGATCGCCCCCGGTTTGAGGACCATCGACCTGCCGACTCCCGAAGAGCTTGCCCTCCTTCGCCTTTTCGACCCGCAAAAGTTTTTCCTTACGGAGTAAGATGAAAGGCGCAGGGATATCTGTTTATTCCTTCATTCGCCGCAGCTCGACCTTAACGGCGTTCGTCCGGTCCATGCATTCGAGTTCGACAACGTCCGGGCCGCCCCATTCGACCGGGAATCCGCCTCCAAACTGGAGCATAATAAGGTAAGGAAAGATGTCATGGTAAAAGAAACCACACATTCCCCCCGTCTTATGCCCGTCAAGTTCAATCTGCTGCCCAACTTTATGCCCCGCGTTGCAATGGCCCTTTATACTTTTTATCGTGCCCACCACCCGATACCCGATTCTCTTTTCTTCAGCCATGTTCATGTACCTCCTGGATCTTTTAAATTCATTTCCGTGAAAAGATAGGAAGAGAACAGTCTGCTATCCAAAAACCTAATGAAACAAAATTGCCAGAGCGCCATGAATGATTGCCAAGATGAACAGGGTGATGCCGGTTTTTCTATGAACCGCCAAGGACGCTTTTATCCATCGCAAGCCGGTACTGATTTGAAATAGCAATAACAGCAAATTAACAAGTCCCAAAATAGGAACAATGGTCTCGATCTTCATAAAGCAACCCTCCCTAATTTTTTTCTGGCCCTTTTAAAAATGCCGGCCCTTGGCTTCTTTTCGGTTTCCTGTTTTATCTCCCCCTTTTTTCTTCCGATCCATTTCCTTAACCTCCCGCCTTAAAATCTTCCCTATGGCGCTCTTGGGCAAGGCATCAATAAACTCCACCATTTTGGGAACCTTATAAGGGG
>JAOUFX010000647.1 GCA_029857975.1 Deltaproteobacteria bacterium
TTTCCAGCCACGGCTGCCGTATGGATGATTAAATAAGCATCGGTTTGAAGGATATCGACTTGCTGCACTGCACCTTTTTCTTCCAGGAGGGAAGAAAAAGGCGTGAAACCAGATTCCTTTTCTCCCATTTTAATTAACACTTCGATATAATTCATTTTTTTAGAAATATCTTTGGCCATCGCCTGGTACTCCGGCCCTACGAAGAAAAAACGGGGACTTCCGTCTGACAGGATGTATTCGATTTCTTGCGGGTTGAGACGCCAGTTGATCGGAAGCATGACGGCCCCCAGTTGGGCTGCAGCGCCGTAAAGGAGGACGAATTCGTAGCAATTTTGGGAAAGAACTCCTAGGCGATCTCCTTTGCTAAGGCCTAATTTTTTAAGTCCGTAGGTTAAGCGATTTATTTCCGCCAAGAATTGTTGGAAGGTGACCCGGCGACGATCAAAGACCCAAGCCTCGCGATTGCCAAAAAGGCGGGCATTCCGGACGATCGCGTCATAGATTGTAAAATCTCTTAAACCCATGGCTCCCTCCTATTATTTTTATGAAGTGAAGTTTTTTTGGGAAAGAAAACAACCCGATTTAGGCATAATCAGGGTTTTACTGGAGGTGCGGTTGAATTTTAAGGCCCAAATTTTTTTCGCGCAACTTAATCGGATTTTTGGTTAATTTTTTAGAAATTCCCAGCTTTTGACAAATCCGTTCTCAAGATAAACGTAGGCTTTAGGAAACGGTTTCTTGCCGTAAACCCATTGTTCATGGACCCCCATTAAGGTCCTGGTTGTATTAACGTTCTCCGGTCGTCCCCAAGTTAATATAACTTGTTCAGGGGTAAACCCCACGCGGATGAAGCCGCGAAGAATGTCGTTTTGAATCTTAATGGGCCAGAGGGTGATACGGAGCTTTTTCAATAGGTCGATCATTTCATCCATATTTTTATCGGCACGGCGAATTCCATCCTGCTCTTCCAACCAACCGATTATTTTTTCAATATATTCACTATTTACTTCATAAATGACTTCATAGAAAGGGGGCTTATGGGGAAGAAAAGCTTTTTTCCCCGTAAATCTAATTTCTTCCACATTAAATTTTAGCGGTTTGACAGTATTTATTTTAGCCAGATCTCCAGGATAGACCCAGGCCAGTAGCCTGTGATTAACCCAAAAAGATTTTTCTTCAGGTGTCCAGCCGATCTTTTTCCCCTTTTTCGATATGATCCGCTCGCTTAGAACAAGTTGGTGCCACGGCATTCCGTTTTCATCTCTTTTAGAGTTAATGACTTCGAATAGATCGTATTTTTTGACCCTGGCCTGTATTTTCGAGGTATTTTTGGCCGCCTCATAAACGTTGGCATCTTTCATAACTAAAAAGATTCCGCTCTCGGTGACTTTCGGTGGAAACGGTGGAGGTGCTTCTTTTTCCTTTTCTCCAGCTTTGTATGCTTTGATTTTATGCTCTTCATCAATTTTTCTGCGTTGCTCCTCTTCAACCCTGCGCAGGCGTTCTTCCTCGGCCTTGCGCATTTCTTCCTCGGCCTTGCGCATTTCTTCGGTGATCTGGCGCTTCCTTTGTTCCGCACGCTTCTTTTTAATTTCGATCTCGGCCACAATTCGATCCCGCTCACTTAAGGCCGCGACCACTTCTTTTTCAAGTCGTTTTCTTTCTTCCATTATGTTCTTTTTGCGTTCTTCTACCTGGGAATATTCTTCGCGCACCTTTCGCTCGCGACAGGCCCATATCCTTTTTCGGTCCTCGGTTGAAAGCATTTTCTCCAGTTGGGTATCGAGGAGGGGCTGAAGGCTTACTAAAACAGGATTTTTTTCTGGCTCATCAACAAAATTATAAATTCGATTGGCGCATAAATAGACCAGCCGAAGGGAATACCCTTCGTCTTGTAAGAGAAAATAGTCGCTCATCCCTTTTTGGGCAAAAACTTCTTGAACGGCTGGGGGAGGATTTTGGAGATCAAATAAGAGGACACTGGTTCGGGGTTTAGACGCACAGGCCAGCGTGGTTAAAATCAAAAGCAGGAAAAAAAGAAGGAAGAACCGTTTTTCTCCTATCATCGAGACGACCCTTTTGCTGCCTTCTTCTTAGGCAAAGCCGCCGCCCATGGTTTTGGACGATGGGTGATCCTCTTGCCCATTTTCAAGTTGAGAAATCGGGTTCTTTTTTTCATCTAAGAAGGAAAAAGAAAAAAATTTGCTGAGACCTAAATTAAGCGATTTTTTAAATCACATAGAGCACAGCGCGGCAGTGCCGCAACCAAAATCCATTCGCGGCTGAGACCGCAGAGACATAAAGATCTTAAAAAAAACAATTAGGACACAGATAACAAGTCATAAACATAGATAAAATTAAAATATGCTTAACAAAATTTTAAGAATTTGAACGTTAGTAGTACAGAGAATAATTTCATAGAAAAAACCAAATAAGCTCAATTTTTACTCTATGCTCTCATAGAATCAATTCGCCAGTTAAAACATTGAATTGTTTTCACTTAACGAGTGTACAGAGTAAAGCAAAGAAAAGGAGCTATTTCCTTAGTTTTATTTTAAATTTCCTCGTTGCCCTCTGTAGTGAATCGCCTTGTTTAGGTGAGAATATAACAAAATTGAAAAAGAAAGTCAATTTTCTTTCCGACATTTACAAGCCTACGTATGTGAAAATAACCTCTATTGTGGCTTGATGCTCCTTCTTTCATCACCCTCCTGCCCGGGTCCGGCGCTGGAGAATCATCCCGGACCCGGGGTTCAGGGCGCTTCGCTTGGCATCATGAGGCACTGGTTGTTTCGTCGATTGGGCGGGAAAAGGGATCCCGCCTCATTCTGCGGAGACCCGACTGGAAACCTGGGGAATGGTTTCCTCCCGGCCGATGCTGACCGCGCTCATCGCCCCGAATCCCGGGCCACGAATAAGGATTCTGTAAAAGTGAAGTTGGGCAGGCTAAAAGAGCTTGCCCAACTTC
>JAOUFX010000648.1 GCA_029857975.1 Deltaproteobacteria bacterium
TGGAGGAGCCGGGTAGTAACATTGAAGCGCTTCAACAGGCAGGAATTGGTTAAGGGGTGAAGAGATGGACCGGGGGGTGCCCAAAATTTCAGGATGGAACCTTGTTTTAATTTCCGTTTTCCTGATTTCCGTTTTCCTGATCTTGACTGCTTGCGCAGCAACTCTTTATGAGCTGATCCCGGATTACACCGCCCTAAAGCCAACCCGGATTGCCATCCTTCCTGCCCTGAACGAGACCAGTGATTTGGATGCCCCCATTGTCTTTCGCTTGCTGGCCCGGGCTGAACTGGCGGATAAAGGATATGCCTTGATTGATTTTGATCGTATCGATGATGGTCTGCAACAACAGGGAATCCAGGAAGCTGGCCAGATTGAGGCCTTGACCCCCCGTAAAATTGGAGAATTAATCGGTGCCGACGGCCTCCTCTACGTAAGGGTTTTAAGTTATGGGCGTCAGGTAGGTGTACATATAAGGATGGAAGGAAGTTTCACTCTGGTGGATTCAAGAACCGGTCAGAAACTCTGGTTCTCAGAGCTGGGGGTAGCGGAAGATATCGTTTTTGCAGGGGGGGCTGTAGCGCTCAGCGCGGAACTCATCGGGGGTAAAGACGCCCGCGAAAAAGCGGTAAAGAAATATTTAGCGGCGCGCCAGGCGCGCATTAGGCGGGCGGTCGCTAAATTCCGGGCGCATCCGCTGCGACGGGGGGTGTTGCGGGTAATCACCATCGATATGGATAAGACCCCGCTGCTGGACGAATTATTTTCCAAAAATTTTCGCAACCTCCCCCGAGCTTGAAGAAGTTGCCTTAACCCTTCATATCATTTTTGGACGCAGATTCACGCAGATTTTAAAGATTTCCTAAAGAGAAAATGCTTTTCTGCGAATATCTGCGAAGATTTGCGTCCTGTTTTTTTATAAGGAGGAAATGATGTCGACAGTCCTTTATGAAAAAAGCAACCGATGGGTCATCATCACCATCAACCGCCCGGAATTGATGAACTGCATCGATCCCGCAACCGATAAAAAAATGGCCGAGGCCTGGAATAAATTCAAAGAGGATGAGGATGCTTTTGTGGCCATTGTTACCGGGGCAGGAGATCAATCTTTCTGTTCGGGGGCCGATTTGAAAGCTTGGCCCCCCTTCATGATCAAAAAGAATGCCTATTTTCATCGGCGCCGGGCTTATGACGGGCCAGGATTTGGGGGATTTACCCGGGGGATCGATATCTTTAAACCCATTTTAGCCGCAATCAACGGGAGTTGTTTTGCCGGCGGGCTGGAGATTGCCTTAGCTGCCGATATACGCATTGCCGCCGAGCATGCCGAATTCGGCTGCCTGGAGAGGCGATGGAACGTAGGCTTAGGGGACGGAGGCACGCAGCGACTCTGGCGCGTAGTAGGGTTGGGGAGGGCCATGGATTTGATCCTTACGGGAAAGAGGATCAAATCCTCGGATGCTTTATCCATGGGATTGGTGAATGAAGTGGTTCCCAAGGGCAAAGCTTTGGAACGTTGCCTGGAATTGGCGGAACGGATCAGCCAGTTCCCGCAAGGGGCCATCCGCACAGACAAAGAAGCTGTTCTGCGCGGGATCGGAGAACCATTGACCGAAGGATTGCGCATCGAAGCCATGCTTTTCAACACCCTTATCGGGACGCATGATTTCTCTGAAGGACCGAATGCATTTGCGCAGAAGCGCAATCCCCAATGGAAAAATGATTGAACGGCGCTTGCCGATAAGGAAAGTTCTTGAAAGAAAGACGCCTCTTCGCTATAGTCGGGCTGGAATAAAAGAATAGGGTAGGGCCCCCGATCTTTTCTTTTTTCTTGAACCTTTTTGCCGGTGGAAAGCATCTAAATTTTGGATTTATCAGATCAAGTTTTAGTTGAAAAAGTCAAAGCGGGCGATTTCCAGGCCTTCGAAGCCCTGGTGAATCGTTATGAAGGGAAAGTCTATCGGTTGTCCATGCGCATGTTGCGGAATCAACAGGATGCTGAAGACGCGCTCCAGGAAACTTTTTTACAGGTTTACAGGGGTCTGAATAATTTTGAAGGCCGCTCGACCTTTTCTACCTGGCTTTTTCGCCTGGCCACCAACGTTTCCCTGATGAAAATTCGCCATCGCCAAACGGAGCCGTCAAAATTATTGCCTCTCGAGGAATATCTCCCTCAGCATGAAGAAGGAGAACATCCCCAGATTCAGGATTGGCCAGACCTACCCGAAGAGACGCTTCTAAGTAAAGAATCCAGGGAAAAAATGCTGGAAGCTCTGGAAAAATTGCCGGCCGAATACCGGGCGGTTTTCATCCTGCGCGACATCGAAGGCTTCTCCAACGCCGAAGCCGGGGAGACCCTGGGAATATCGGTAGCAGCAGTGAAGTCCAGGCTGCACCGGGCACGGCTGACCTTGCGAGGCATGCTTTCCGAATATTTCGAAAAAAAGAAACAGAAAGAGATTTAAGGAAAAGGGCCATGAAATGCAGAGAAATCCTTGAAAGACTTTCCGAATATCTTGACGGTGAGCTGGATCCGAGACTTTGTCAGGACTTGGAAAGCCACCTGGAAGACTGCCATCCGTGCCTGATTTTTGTGAACACCCTGAAGAAAACCATTACGCTTTACCAATACGCCGGAAACGAGCCTTTGCCCAAAGCAGTCCATCTCCGCCTGCACGATTATCTGAAAAAAAAATGCCAGGGCTGATAGGGCCTTTCCCTTTATTTGATTCGAGCTCTCCCCTGTATCCCCTTCCGCATCAATATAAATTGAAACCTACTAATGTCGTGTCTCATTAATTCGTTTAATTACTCTGAATTCATTTGGTGAGCTTGATGCCATCTCCTTGAAAAGAAGTAAAGGAGTATGGCATTTAGCGGATTTCAAATTCAAATCGAAAAATAGCATTTTTTGTCAATATTAAAATGGTTTCTAATAGTTAACTCATTCCCCAATTACAAC
>JAOUFX010000649.1 GCA_029857975.1 Deltaproteobacteria bacterium
CGTGGCCAGGTGGGTGAAAATCCCTTTTAACTCCAAACCAGGAAGGGCAAGCAATTTTTGTACAAAGTCAAAAGCTTGATCAGGACGAATCCCCAGCCGCCCCATTCCAGTATCAATTTTGAGCATCACCTCGGCAGTCCGCCCTTGGCGGCGTGCCGCATCTGCCAGTGCCTGAGCAGCTTCCAAGGTTGAGACCGTCCCCACCAGATTATAATCAACCACTAAGGAAGCTTGTTCCGGCAGGGTAAGGCCAACCACGAAAATGGGGACTTGGAATCCATTTTCGCGCAGCTCCGCTCCTTCTTCCGGGATGGCCACGCCCAAACCATTTGCTCCCCCTGACAGGGCTGCTGCACTTATCTTGAATGCACCATGCCCATAGGCATTCGCTTTGACAATGGCCATAATAAAAGTCGATGGGGTAACGGCTGCTCGAATTTGGCGCATATTATGGCGAATGGCGGCAAGATCAATTTCTGCATATGTTGGTCGCATGATGTTATTCTCTCCGCTTGAAGATTCCTCCCTTAAGGTCTATGGACTAACGGAAAGGAGGAAGTTTTTTTAAATAAGACTGTTAGACTCTTAACCTCCTAAAAAGATTCATGAAGCCATATACTACAAGCTGGTATCCGAGTCAAGAAAATTTCAAGAAAGAAATAATTCCAGGAGAATACGCCTTTTGGCCGTACGCTGCAATTAAAGTTTAAAATTAAAAAACTACCTTCTCGGAATTTATTCCGTGGTAAAATAGCTATAAATCTTACCCTCCTAAAAAGAGGTCATGTTGAAGATGGGGAAACATCTCGTTTTCGTCGGAGGCGGGCATGCGCACCTGACGGCCCTGTTACACCTCGACCGTTATGTTCAGCAGGGACACCAAGTCACCCTGATCAGTTCTTCGGCCTACCATTATTACTCCGGCATGGGGCCAGGAATGCTTTCCGGGATCTACCGGCCCCAGGAAGTTCGTTTTCACGTTAAGAAGCTTACTCAGGACCGGGGAGGCCGGTTTGTAGAAGAGAGGGTCGTTAAAATTGACCCGTTAAATCGTTCCTTGGCTTTATCCAATGGGGAACAGGTGTGCTATGATGTGGTCTCCTTTAATACCGGCAGTGAAATTCCCAGCGCATCACTTATTTCAGGCCCGCTGGAAAATGTATTCCCTGTTAAACCGGTGGTCAATCTTCTTCAGGCGCGCCATTCCATCCTGAAGGCTTTGCCTCAAAAAAAATTGAAATTCGCGGTTATCGGAGGTGGGCCAGCAGGAGTTGAAATAGCCTCCAACCTCTGGAGGTTGATCGCAAAAAATAATGAAAAGGCCCAAATTACCCTGATCGGAGGGAAAAGGCTGATGGGTGACTTTCCCGAGAAAGTAAGAAGTTTGGTCTTAAAATCTTTCACGAAAAGGGGGATCGAGGTCATCGAAGGAGATTACGTTAAGAAGATCCAGAAAGGTACGGTTTTTTTATCCGATGCAAAAACTCTGGCCTTTGATTTTGCTTTTATTGCGATGGGAATCAAACCCTTGCCGCTTTTCCGGGATTCCGGTCTACCCACCGGAGAGGATGGAGGTCTGCTGGTCAATTCTTACCTGCAAAGTGTCGCTCACCCTGGAATGTTTGGAGGAGGAGATTGTATCAGCCTATCCGGACGTCCCCTGGCCAAAGTAGGAGTTTATGCCGTAAGGCAGAATCCCATCCTTTTTCACAATCTCCTGGCCGCCCTGGAAGGAGGAGGAATGCAACTCTTTCAACCGCAGAAAGATTATATGTTGATCTTCAACATGGGAGACGGAAGGGGAATTCTCCTGAAAAAAAAATGGATATGGGATGGGAGGCTTGCTTTCGTTTTAAAGGATTACATTGACAGAAAATTCATGAAACAATTTCAAGTGTCTGGAGAGCTTAAGGAGCAAGATGAAGGGATAGAATAATCTTTGGGGGGGCAAAATGAGCATTCTGGATTATTTCCAATCGATTCCCACCTGGCCGGTCGATAAAATTCGAGATTTTTTGAACAGAAATTCTCCGGGTGAATATAACTTGGTGGATGTCCGCCAACCCAAAGAATATGAAAGCGGGCATCTGCCCGGGGCCCAATTAATCCCCGTGGGTGAATTAGAAAAGCGGGCGCAGGAACTGGATCCTAAAAAACCAACGATTACTTACTGAGCTTCGGGAGTGCGCAGCCGGGCGGCTGCGGCCATTTTATTCCGAGCAGGATTCAAGGAAGTATACAGTATGCAGGGCGGGATAAAGGCCTGGAACGGTTTCGTAGCCAAAGGGGTACCGGAAGCGGGTATGGTTTATTTTGAACCGGCTAAAAAAACGGAGGAACTCATCGCGTTAGCCTGGATACTGGAGGATGGCTCTCAGAAATTTTATTCCGCAACAGCAGGTATGCTCGAAGATCGCGAGACGGTAAACTTTTTGCAAAAACTTTCGGCCGACGAGGAAGGACATAAGAATATTCTTTTCAACATTCACAAAGAACTTGCGGGCCTGAAGACCGATCCGGGATTTCCCGGCTCGCTGATCCCGTTTGATCCCGGGATCAAATATGTGGAAGGGGGCGTGCCCCTGACGGAAGCGCTGGCGTGGGTGAAAGGAAAGGACCTGAAAGAGATTTTAGAACTGGCCATCTCCCTGGAAATCAATTCTGAAGACCTTTACATAAAAATGGGACGGAAGGTGGAAGACAAAGGAGCAAAGCAGGTATTCAAGGTATTGTCCGTGCAGGAAAAACATCACCTGGAACGATTGGTGAGACTCTTTGAAAAAAAATGAGAAGCTCCTCCCAGAAACCTGTCTAGCCACCTGACTTATCACTTGTATTCCGGCAGAAATCGAGATAAAGTATTAAATATTAAACATCCAGGGAGAACCGCCATGGAAGATGTGACGAGTCCTCAGGGCAACAAGTTAGGGAGAAGGCGCAGGATTAGGATCGTCATCC
>JAOUFX010000650.1 GCA_029857975.1 Deltaproteobacteria bacterium
ATAAAGGGTTTCCATGGCCGTGGCGAGAACTTCGCATTCCCGCACACCGCTATCTATTCGACGGAAAGCCCTCTCCATCGCTACATCGGCCACCTGAATGGATACGCGCATGCATTTGATCTCCTCAGCGTGTTTCACGGCCGCCGCCTCTTTCACGCACTGGTCTCCGTCCACCCAAGATGCCCTGGGTAAGGCATTCTTCAATTCCTGGAAGATCAAGGCCGTAGCCGCATCGATTCCGATCCGCCCCTCGGCAACACCCATTTTTTTAAAAGTGGGGACAAATTCCTGGTGGACCATAGTTCTCACAATCCCCGGGTCTTCCATGGTGGCGCAGGGTTGAATATTCTCCTCGGGAAGCCATTTCATAGTTTGCCGGCAGCGGGCCGCGTCGCCACTCGTAACGTATAGAACCGGCGAGCCGGTTTGAGCCATGATGGCGGCGTTCCGAGTGATGAAGGAAATGGGCCACCAAAGAGGCCGCATCCCCGTCATGTAACGGATGTGTTCTGCCCGAAAGCAGATCATGCCATCCAGTCCATGCTCTTTCATTTTTTTTTGCAGATTCTCCATGCGGTATTGGCGCAGAGCTGCAAAATCGATTCGATCTACCCAGTCAACTGCATAATACATTACCCATTCCTCCTTGCCGAATTTTTAGGGAGGCTTTTTTGATGTCTTCGTAAAAAGTCAAAATTTTCTTCTTTTTGTCATTCCGCGAAAGCGGGAATCCAGTAAATTCAAGCAGTTCTGGACTCCTGCTTTCGCAGGAGTGACGGTTTTTCGACTTTTTACGGGATCATCTTTTTTAATAAAACCGGAAAAAGTCCGCCCTTCCTTACTTGGTCAGTTCCATGTCTTCAAATGGGCACGTGAACCAAAGGAGGGGCTGAATTTTATACGGATTTCCTTTGGGCCTCGGGCCAAAAGCTGCCGGGGAATTGGTCGTGGTCAAGGGAAGATACACAGCTTTTTCATAAATCAATTTTTGAATTTGCCCGATTAGATCTTTTCTCTTGTTCTTATCAAAAGCCTTGTTGTATTGATCCCATAAAGATTGAATGTCCGGATATTTCCCGTAGGAAGTCGGCCCGAACAGATAATCTAACCGGCCGCCGATGGTCGGAGCGATCGACGGATCAATAAAAGTCGCCCCTTTCATTTTTCCTCCCCGGCGCTGGGCCAGAAAACCGGGCCTATCCAGAAGAACAGTATCGACCGTTATGCCGACCGCCTTCCAATAGTTGGAAACCTGCTCTCCGTAAGGCCAATAACCTCCATAGGGATAGAATTTCCCGCCATTGAACCCGTTCGGATATCCAGCTTCAGCCAAAAGCTTCTTGGCCTTTACCGGGTCGTAGGGATCTGCAGGAAATTTCACCACGAATGGATCCCCGTCTATCCCCACGGTCCCGGCAGGACCACATCCGGGCATGTGCACATCGGCCAAGGTTTGACGATCAATCGCCAGGCTGGCGGCTTTCCTCACCCGCGGATCAGACCAAGGAGACTTCGGATCCCACTGACTGGCAAAGTAGACGAGCCATATCGTTGGACTCAATGGGGAGAGAACTCTCAGGTTCGGGTCCTTTTTGGCACTCTCATAAAAGACCCCCTGCAAGAGGGTGGCAATGTCCACCTCGCCTCTTTTCGCCATCGTGAGCCTCGTACCGGGTTCACGGACGATATGGAATTCCATTCTTTTTATGCTGGGCACTTTCCTCCAGTAGTCTTCAAAGGCCTCCCCGACCAGTTTGACGCCAGTCTCAAATTCGACAAACTTGTACGGACCGCAGCCTATGGGATGTCTTTTAAATCCGGCATCTCCGACTTTTTCCACGTATTTTTTCGGCACGATCCAGCCCAGGGTTGATGCGCCGGGTATAAGATACTCCAAAAAATCGGGGAAAGGCTGTTTAAAATGGAAGCGAACCAAATGAGGATTCACGGCTTCCATCTTCTCGATGCGATCCTGAAAAGTCTTCGCTGCGGTGGCCCTATAGCGCTTAAAACTAAAGATTACATCTTCCGCGGTCATCAGATCTCCATTGTGAAACTTGACTCCCTGGCGCAGTTTAAACTCATACAGCTTTGAATCCGGGCTTACCGTCCAGGATTCGGCGAGACTCGGAGAATAAGTTTCATCCGGCATGGCTTTTATCAAGGCATCGTGTATTAAATACAAAATCAGGAACGCAGAAGTTGAATGAGTGGCAGTTGCCGGATCAAGCCAATCGGCCGAAAGGCCCCAGTGAATACCCTCTTTCAAAACTCCCTGCGGGGAGGCGGCCAGAACCCCAGTCAGGCCCAAACTAAGAATTCCCCCGATCATGAGAATAACCAGTCCCGGGACCAACCAACCCTTTTTACTCTTTTTCATTTGTCCCCTCCTCCTTTCATGATTTTGCTGCTGTTGGTTTTTTTGTTTTGATGTTTCTCTCTTCCTTTAAGCTTGCAAGAAGAACCTTTTCCTCGAATTTCAAATGTTCTTCCATGGCGTTCTGGGAGTCATGAAAACTTCCTTGCTGCAGGGCCTGATAGATCTTTTTGTGCCCTTGGATCGACAGCTGGGGAGAACGGACCGCCTGGTAGGTCTCGTCCTGGCCGCGACGAATCATGTCCCAAAGGCTTTCCCAGAGAAGAAAGAGAATTTCGTTCTCCGTAGCTTTGGCGATTTCCTGGTGGAACCGAATTCCCGCTTGTATAAAGGCTTCCCGATTTTTTATATTTTCTTCCATTTCCTGAATGCATTGACGCAGGGTTTCTAAATTTGTGGGACAGGCCCGTAGGCAGGCGAGTCCGGCGCTGCCGATTTCCAGGATTTTACGCACTTCCCAAAGCTTAAGGAAAAATTCGGCCTGCATCTTCAAGCGGGACCCGATGGAAGAGACGACGGAATCGATGTAAGGAAAAAAACTCAGGTCTTTTACGTAGGTACCGTCCCCTACCCGGATC
>JAOUFX010000652.1 GCA_029857975.1 Deltaproteobacteria bacterium
ACTCGACAAGAAGAGTATTTTCAGCGCACGAAGTCCTTTCGGCCGAGACAAAAAGAACGGCGATGAGGGTAAGAAACTGAAAGCTCTTCATTAGATTCTTAGATTCTCAGTGTCTGAGATGGAAAAAAAGGGTTCTCTGTGACCCCTGCATTCCCCGTGACCAAGGAAACTTTTGGACATTTAGTTATTTTTCATCAAATGCCGGACAGCCTTCTCCAGACCATCCAGAGTGAGTTCAAACATGGGAAAAATCATGCGGATCGTTTGGATGGTGCGGACATAGGACCACTCCCGATCGAACCTGGGATTAAGCCAGGCGGCGTGGCGGAACGTCTTGGCCAATAAATTCAGCCGATCGAGGGAAGTGTGGAGGCTTCGTTCCTCAATGTGGATGGAACCATCGGCGGCCATGAGTTCGTAAGGGGCCATACTGGCATCCCCTAAGATGATCAACCGCGTTTCCGGATCGAAACGGGAAAATTCCTCAATCCGCTGGGCCTTGCGCCGCCTCGGTGGATCGGCCCATACGAAATCATAAACGGTATTGTGAAAATAAAAAGTCTTCAGGTCTTTGAATTGATCTCGGGCATAATTAAAAAGGACCTGCACGACATCGACATAGGGGTCCATCGACCAGCCACCGTTGTCGATCATCAGGATCACTTTCAGTCGATCTTTGAGGTTGCGGTCAAAAATGATTTCAATCTCGCCGGCGTTGCGCATGGTCTCATAGATTGTTTTTTCCACATTCACCCGGTCCTTAGGCCCAACTGGGACCATATGCCTGAGGCGTTTCAGGGCTTCGCTCAACTGAGAAGTGGTGAGCGGCCCTTCTTGCGAGTAGTCCCGGTACCGCCGATCCAGAGCAACCTTTACCGCACTCTGGCCATGCGACCTTCCGCCTATGCGCATTCCTCCAGGATGGTGCCCGGAATGACCGACCGGAGAAGTGCCCCGCGTGCCAATCCATCTGCTACCCCCGTGATGGGCTTCGGTTTGTTCCTTCAGACGCTGCAGAAAATATTCAATCAATTGCTGGGGAGTAAGACGGGAAAGTTCTTCCTCGTCCACACCCAGGGCTCTGGCCACGCTTTGTGGATCACGCAGCCATTCCTCAAGCAACATTTTCGCGGCTTCATCCAAATCTATCCCTTGCGGGTCTGGCATGTCCATCCCTTTGAAATAATGGGCAAAGACTTGATCATAGAGGTCAAAATAGCGTTCGCTTTTAATGAGAATGGACCGGGCCGAGGTGTAAAAATCCTCCAGGGAATCGATTAACCCCAAGTTGAGCGCTTTTTGCAGGCGCAAAAAGGAGGTGGGAGTCACAGGAATCCCCACATCCCGAAGTTTATAGAAGAATTGGACAAACAAACTTTTTCTCGATTCCCCCCTCACCCTCGCCCTCTCCCCGAGCGGGGAAAGGAGTGGTGTATGAGGTCTAATTACGGAAACGGGCAACCTGCTGGGCGGCAACCATGTAGTCCGAGCTCTTTTTAAAAAGTACCCCCAGGTAGGGCACTTCGCCCCTGTTCAGCCTCCCGGGCCGGAAATCCGGATCACAGCGTAAGGCGCGAATCCAGTTGATCAGCTCCCTGGTGGCTGGTTTCTTTTCCACCCCGGGGATTTCCCGTAAGCGATAAAAAGTTTCGATACAGGCTTTGCCCAGTTCCTTGTCTAATTGGGGAAAATGCACATTAATGATTTCGCGCATCATGTCCGGATTGGGAAAAGCAATGTGGTGAAAGGTGCAGCGCCCCAGAAAAGGATCCGAAAGGTCCTTCTTAGCATTGCTCGTAATGACGATCACCGGCCGATGCTTGGCTTTAATGGTTTTATCGATTTCCACGATATCGAAGGTCATCTGGTCCAGCACATCCAGCATGTCATCCTGAAAATCCGTATCGGCCTTGTCAATTTCATCAATAAGCAGGACCACCCGCATATCCGCAGCAAAAGCCTGCCCGATTTTGCCCATTTTGATGTAATCCTCGATGTCGCTCACATCCCGCTTGGAGTCGCCGAAACGGCTGTCATTCAGGCGAGTAAGCGTATCATACTGGTATAGGGCATCCACCAGTTTCATGCTGGATTTCACGTTCAGAACAATGAGGGACATATGCAGGGCTTCGGCGATGGCGTAGGCCAGCATGGTTTTCCCCGTTCCCGGCTCCCCTTTCAGCAGGAGAGGCATCTCCAGCTCCATGGAAATGTTGACGATCCTGGCCAGTTCAGGATCGAGCACGTATTTGGAAGCTCCGGTAAATTTAAGAAATTGTGACCCCGAATTCATTCATAAACTCCTTCTCTTCTCCTCTTTGAAAAATGATCCAGTTTTTCCCCGCGGAGATTGGGTTTTTATCCATTTTACTTATTCGCCGGCGTAAGTTCAACTATTATAACAACCCTGATGAATCCCAATTTAGGCTCGCCCACCATTACGCTTTTTCACCTTGTTCTGGATCATAAACTGCTTTAGAACCTCGAAAGGCTGCGCGCCCACGACCGCCTCTCGGCCAATCAAAAAGGTTGGCACCGCCGTTATGCCCATTTGGTGGGAACGAATCCAATCGGCATCAACCGCCTCCCGGAAACTCCTCGACTGTAGGACAATTCTCGCCTCATCTGGCGAAAGCCCTACGGACTGGGCCAGACCGGCTAATTCTTCGATTTTGGCTATATTTTTGCCGTCAACGAAATACGCCCGAAAGACGGCGTCGTGAAATTCGTCTCCCTTGTTTTTGGATTCCGCCCATTTGGCCAATTCCTGGGCCAGCCGACTGTTGTAAGTCTTGACTCGTTTTCCCAGAGGCAAACCTAATTCATCCGCCACTTTCTTCAATCGCGACATCATCTCTTCAATGTTTTTGCCCCGACCCGCAAAAAGCTCCTTAAGGCTAAGCCCTTCTTCGGGTGTATCCGGGTGAAGAGGAAAGGCCTTCCATTGAATTT
>JAOUFX010000651.1 GCA_029857975.1 Deltaproteobacteria bacterium
CCCGCCGGAACTTTTTCCTTCCCCACCCCCCAGGGGATGATCTACGGGGTTCATGGCAACCCCGCGGACCCGAGGACTCCGGCCCAGCCACCTGGTGCGGCCAGCTTTTCCCAGGGAAATATTTTCGTGATCCAGATTGCCAACTTGTCCCACCGTAGCATAACATTCCAGATGGATCAGCCGGACTTCCCCCGACGGGAGCTTGACATGGGCATACTTTCCTTCTTTGGCCATGAGTTGTCCGGAGGATCCCGCACTGCGAATAATCTGGGCTCCTTTGCCCCGCTTGAGTTCCACATTATGGATTAAAGTACCCAAGGGAATATTCTTCAGCGGCAAAACATTGCCCGGCTTGATGTCGGCACTTTCACCAGCCATTACCGTCTCCCCAACTCTTAAAGAATGAGGAGATAGAATGTATCTTTTTTCTCCATCGGCGTAATGGAGCAGGGCAATTCGCGCCGAGCGATTGGGATCATATTCGATCGCCGCCACGCGCGCGGGAATATCAATCTTTTCCCGCTGGAAATCGATCTGCCGATAGCGACGCTTGTGCCCGCCGCCGATATATCGGCTGGTTATCCTTCCATAGGTATTCCTTCCCCCACTTTTCTTTAAGGGGAGAAGCAATTTTTTTTCTGGCCGCCGCCGGGAGATTTCTTCAAAATCTGATACGGTCTGGAACCTTCTTCCCGGCGATGTCGGCTTGTAGCTTTTGATGGCCATGCGCAACCTTTCTTTTTCTTTTACACCCCTTCAAAGAATTCGATACGGTCTCCTTCTTTTAGAGTAACGATGGCTTTTTTCCAATCAGACTTCCAGCCGAAAAACTTTCCCATGCGTTTCCGTTTTCCCACCAAATTCATAGTATGTACGCGCCGAACCCTTACCTTAAATAATTTTTCAACCGCCTGGCGGATTTCGATCTTGGTGGCTTTGGGGTCGACCACGAAGGCAATTTGGTTCCCTTCCTCTTTTTGACGGTTGCTTTTTTCCGTAATCAAGGGCTTCCTGATAATTTGATGGGCTTCTCTCATGGACGCAATTTCCTTTCCACCTTCTCCAAACTGGACCGCAAAAAAACCAGGTATTCGTGTCTTAGAACGTCATGCACATTTAATCCCTCACACTCAATCACCTGGATTCCCCGAACATTACGGGAGGATTTTTCCAATACCTGATCTCGACCGTCGAGGACAATCAGCGCGTCCTTGACTCCCAAGGTCTTCAGGGCAGCCATGAATCTTTTGGTTTTAGCTTCCTCTAAGTCCAGGCGTTCGAGAACGAGCAATTTCTCTTCTCGAAATTTACCGGAGAGCACGGAGCAAAGGGCCGCCCGGCGCACTTTTTTAGGCAGTTGGAAAGAATAGTCCCGGGGGTGCGGCCCAAAAATTGTCCCCCCTCCCCGCCACAGAGGGGATCGTGTAGAACCCGCCCGCGCCCTGCCGGTACCCTTTTGCTTCCATGGTTTCCGTCCTCCACCACTGACCAAAGAACGTTCTTTGGTGGATGCCGTCCCGCTCCGGCGGCAGGCCAGCTGCATGCGTACCACATCGTATATCAAATGGGGTTTTTCCGGCTCACTCAGGAGATGATCCCCCACCTCTATCTCTGAAGTTTTTTGACGATGAATGTCGATGATATCCACTTTCACCATATTCGCTCCATCCCAGGATTCAACCCGTGACCTTGGGTTGTTTTTTCTTGGCCTTACGGATCAGCAGCAAGCCCCGTGAGCCGCCCGGCACTGCTCCTTTTATCAAAAGCAGATTTTGCAGCGGCCGGATATCCACCACCTCCAGGTTTTGCAAGGTAACCCTTTGGTTTCCGGTATGCCCTCCCATCTTCTGCCCTGGCCAGACCCGGGAAGGGTAAGAGCTCGCTCCAATGGATCCAGGAGCTCGGTGAAACATGGAACCATGGGTAGCTCGGCCTCCGCGAAATCCCCAGCGCTTTACCACCCCCATAAAACCTTTTCCTTTGGATATCCCCGTTACATCCACCCGGTCGCCCACCTTGAATTCTTCGACAGTGATCACTTGTCCAACCTGGTACGAGCTCGCGTCAGGGACCTCAAACTCTCTCAGATGACGGACAGCAGCAATTTGGGCCTTGGCAAAATGCCCTTGCAGCGGTTTCTTCACTCGCTTCTTGCCCTGCTCCTCGAATCCTAATTGCAGGGCGGTGTATTTTTCTTTCAACGGTGTTTTTACCTGAACAACTGTACAAGGCCCAGCCTGGATGACCGTTACCGGAACCACGCCTCCGTCTTCATGAAAGATCTGGGTCATACCCAGCTTTTTGCCAATAATTCCTTTTAACATTGCTTTAACCCTTAGGATAGCGTTCAGGGGTCAGCGATCAGCCGTCAGCCAAGCAAAATAACTTTGAAAATTGGAAAGGCTGCAAGCTGAACGCGGATAGCTGAAAGCTATTTACAATTTAATCTCTACATCTACCCCCGCAGCCAGGTCAAGTTTCATTAGGGCATCTATCGTCTGTTGGGTTGGCTCGAGAATGTCCAAGAGGCGCTTGTGGGTCCGGATCTCGAATTGCTCTCGAGATTTCTTGTCCACGTGGGGAGAACGAAGTACGCAGAATTTATTAATTGACGTGGGCAGGGGAATCGGCCCGGCCACACGGGCACCCGTGCGCTTGGCCGTGTCCACAATTTCCTTGGTGGACTGATCGAGCAGTCTGTGGTCGTACGCCTTCAATCGAATCCGAATCTTTTGACTATTGATCACCATTCTTCATTTCTCGCTTATATATTTAAATTCGCCTAAGTTTTTTCCTTATTTTGAACTTGCCAAGCTTATCTATAGAAGATTATTCGATGATTTCGGCAATGACTCCGGCACCTACCGTCCGACCCCCCTCCCGAATCGCAAACCGCAACTCCTTCTCCATCGCAATCGGCGTAATCAACTGCACCTCAAAACCCACACTGTC
>JAOUFX010000024.1 GCA_029857975.1 Deltaproteobacteria bacterium
GTCCTTGGAATTACGAACCGGAGGTTACATCGAAATTTCAGTTTCCGCCGGCCAAGGAGATCAAGATTCATGATATTACCCTGCGGGACGGAGAGCAGCAAGCGGGAATCGCCTATACTTTGGAAGATAAAATGAAAATCGCCAAGGCCTTGGCCGAAGCAGGAGTGCACCGCATCGAGACAGGAATGCCGGCGGTCTCTAAGGAGGATGAACGGGCGATCAAGGAGATCGTTCAGGCAAATTTTGGGCCGGATATTTTCGCTTTTTCCCGGTGCATGGTTTCGGATGTGAAGCTGGCCAAAGAGTGCGGGGTGAATGGGGTTGTGGTGGAGATTCCCTCGAGCGAGCATATCATCAAGCATGCTTACGGGTGGGAGTTGCAGAAAGCCATCGATCTTTCTATCGGAGCCACTTTGCTGGCTAAGGAATTAGGCTTATACACGGTCTGGTTCCCGATCGATGCTTCGCGGGCGGATATGAATTGGTTTTTGGATTTGATCGAAAAGATTTCCACCGAGGGGCATATGGATGCGTTGGCCGTGGTGGATACCTTCGGGGGTATTTCACCCCATGCCATTCCGCACCTGATCAAGAGGATTCAGGAACGCGTTAAGAAACCTTTGGAGCCACATTTCCACGATGATTTTGGTATGGGAGTGGCCAACACGCTGATGGCCCTGGCGTGCGGGTGTACGGTGGCCCACACCACAGTTACAGGAATCGGCGAGCGAGCGGGTAATGCCGCCATGGAAGAGTTGGTCCTGGCCCTTTTGACTATGTACGGGATTGACATAGGGATCAAGACGGAGAAATTTTACAGCCTTTCCAAGTTAGTGCGGGAACTGTCCAACACGCAGATTCCTTCCAACCGCCCCATCGTGGGGGATACCCTCATGAACGTGGAGTCCGGAATTGTGACCAGCTGGGTGAGGCGCTGCCGGGAGGAAAATCCACTGGAGCTTGGCCCGTTTGTTCCTTCCTTAGTTGGGCAACATCCCATCGAGATCGTCATGGGCAAGAGCAGCGGGATCGATTCAGTGGCCGAATGGCTGGAAAAGATCGGCGCCGATGCCTCCCCGGAGCAGCGCGAGGCTCTCGTTTTAAAAGTGAAGGAAGCTTCGATCCGGAAGAAAGGGTTGCTGACGGAGCAGGAGTTTAAAAAGATCTTCGATCAAGTGGTTCACGGATAAAAAAATAGGGTTCAAGGATTCAAGGGTTCCAAGGGGCCAAATGGTTTCTCTCCTTGGTTCCTTGGTAATATTCTTTCAAAAATTGGAAGCTCCCTTCTCATTGATACAATGCCGTTTGTTTTACGGGAGAGGGATTAATGGTAAAAAGGACGAGAAACCCCATTTCTCAAAAAGAGATGGGGTTTTTTGTTCCTAAGCGGAGTGCTGCGCAGAAGCGCAACCGCTGGCCTCAATGATAGGCTCAGAAAATATGAAAGGAACTTTTATGATGAAAGAAGTTGTAGGCGCAAAAGTATATAGTGTGTGGCTTGACGGGAATACGAACCATCTACCGGAACGCGAGGCCCCTGCAGCCCGCTTGCCTTCCAAAATGGTTACCAAGTAAATAAACCTGACCTCGCGCCTTTCATTAATGCAACGTAAGGATGTCCCTCATTTCCACGGCTGGGGTAAACTTTTGGCTTCACTTACCTCCGGAAAGATACTCATCAATGAACTGCCGTGGTCTCATTACCTTTATCCCCCCAAACCCGGACACCTTCAATAAATGTCTGTCCCCGCTCACAATCACCTTGCACCTGCTCACAATAGCACAAGCAATCAACTTATCATCATCTGGGTCTTCGCAGACGGATCCCCGCAAGATCTGATTCGGAAAGATTTCTGCGTTCGTGGTGACAAGATCAATGATCGGCTGAAGATTTATCCCCGGAAACCGCTCAGCCAATGTTTCGCCTACTCGTTGATACTCTTCAAGGATTTCCTGGGAAACGACCAGTTGCAGTTTTCCGTCCCGCCAAGCCTCAAGGATCCGATAGGGAGGCCCGGCGAAAAAGACACCGGAAACAAAGATGTTGGTATCCAGAATGACTCTCACCGTCGTCCCCGCACCCTGGCGATGGCAGCGGCGACATCAGACTGCTTCATCCCGGTCTGCTTGGCTTGTTTGCGGGCTGCGGTGATCAAAGAACCAAATTCTTCCATGGCCGGAGGGGAAATGGCCTTGAGAATCACCACATCATCCTTGCCCAAGACAACGAATTGAGACCCGGCTTTCAATCTGAGCTGTTTTCGGATATCTTCGGGAATGACAACCTGCCCTTTGGACGACATTCTGGTGGTGGCGACATGCGGCATAATTGCGCTCCTTCAATCATTTAATCTTACCGGTAAGAGTATAATCCGAGAAAAGATTTGTAGCAAGATGAAATATATTTGGATAGGGAATTATCTTCTTCGTCAAACGAATACAGGGGCGTTCGCCACAGGCAGGCATAGACCCGGTGAGAAATCCGAATAAGCGAACCTTCGGATATTCGCCATAGGGAAGCCGAGATATAGCGAGATTTCATCCGGGAAGATAAAAGCACGCAGATTTACAAGGAGGCCCGCAATCTCTACTCCAAAATTAAGGCAGAAACGGAATCAAAGACAACCACAATGCAGCGTAGGAAACAACGGATTCTACTGTTAGAAAAAACATTCTTTTTGCCCCCTAAAAACTCATTATAGGCCCTTTTCAGGAGGCAGAAATAGCAGAATTTAACGTCATATCAATTACTTAGCGTGGCCCGACCCCATACCGCGACATCCCCAACCCCAGCATCCCCAGGGTCCCGTTCAAGTGATTTTTTAGGGTCTGGAGCTTAAAATTGCATTTAGGGCTTGCAATAATCCTTCAAAGAAAAGGGAATGTCCAGAATTAAAGGGCATTTCATTTCCCGGGTTCTATCATTTTTATGGCTTTTTTCGGGCAGATGTCAATGCAGGTTGAGCAGCCCTGGCAGAGTTGCGGGTTGATCTCCGCTGAGGCATCGGTCAGGATAATGGCGTTGCAATGTCCGATCTCCACACACATCCCGCAGGAAGAGCATTTTTCAGGATCTACCTGGGCAACGCCGGCCCAGACCGTCAGCTCCGCTGCTGATTTAATCTCCTGAATGAGCAGATCGCGGAAATCCCTTACCGTCCGAAACCCCATCTTCTGCATGTAATTTTTCAAGGACTTCATCCATTTTTCCAGAAAGCCGAACCCGTGGATCATGGTCTCGGTGCAAATTCCGACGGAGTCGGCGCCGCACATGATCATTTCTACGGCGTCTTCCATGGAAGCGATCCCGCCGGTCCCGATGATATGGGGGGAGGGTCCGACCATTTTGCGGATCTCAAAAACATCCCGCAGGGCCAGGGGCTTGATCCATGGTCCAGAAAGGCAACCCATGGTATTTTCCCCCTGCAGGTTATAAATGGGCTTTTGGTAGTTCCAGATGTCAATGGGAGGAATGCCCAGGCGATTGGCCACACTGCAAACCGCCGCTGCCCCGGCCCCAAAGGCCACCTTAGAAACATCGGCGATCCGGCCTCCTTCCGGGGTAATTTTAGCGATGATGGGCAGGTGGGTAACCTCCCGGGTTTTCTCGAGCACCAGGCGCACCGAGGTTTCATCCTGGCCCATGCTTGCCCCGGAGGAAGGACGGTTCTCCTTGGTGGATTTTGCAGATACGTCCACATTAAAGGACATATTCGGGCAGCAGAAGTTCAATTCGAGGATTTGCGCCCCGGCAGCCTCAAAACGCCGGGCCGCATCCTGCCAGCCATCCAGGTCCGCCTGGACATAAGAGTAGTTGGCAATGATGATCATCTCCCGGCATTTTTTCCGTGCTTCTTCCACCAAACGGAGTCCACTCTCCATATCCAGACGGAATTCAGCGGTGAAAGTGTGCAGTTTTTCTTTTTTCAGCCAGCGGTAACGGGGTTGATAATTAATATAAGGGACGGGGTTGAAAGTCTGTTTGATGACCGCCGCTCCCCAACCGCATTTCTCGGCGAGTTCTAACTGATCTACCCGTTTGGTTGTCGGCCCGGAAGCCACCATGAAGGGGTTTTTCAGTTCCACATTGCCGATTTTGACTGGAAGATAAAAAAGCTCATCGTTCATCTATTCCTCCCCAATATCGTAAGTCGCGAGTCGCAAGTCGTGAGGGGGAAATCATATTTTGTACTCCTTACGCCTCACCCCTTACGCCTTACGTCATGATAGACTAACTTTTCGTCCTTCCTCCATCGAAACATATCCCGCATATAATACCTCAGCCACCTGCTTGGCCAGATCTAAATTTGTGCGGGGTTGGCGGTCGAAAGCAATGGCCTCCATGAAATCCTGAATTTCATGGGGGTACCCCAGGAGCCACTCTTCGTGCGGATTGGGGAACGAAAGCCCGGCTTTGGTTTCCTGCTTCTCGTTAAAATAGACATCTTTAACCGGGGTGGGGTCAATGGTATAGAACTGGCAGACCCGAACCGGGCAGAGGTCAAATTTTATCCGGGCGTGGGAAAGACGGATGTCCATGTTGGATTCCATCCCGCCCAAAAGGTCATCAGCGGCGAAGAAGGTCCCTTTGGTATCATCGGTAAAGGTGATCGTGAGTTGCGACCAGGTCTCTACATCTCCCCAACCTGTCACCAAGGGACTTCCCTTTGTGCCGGTAAAGGCAGAAGTCTTAGTGAGGTCAGTTCCGTCCGCCCAAACCTCTCGAGCCAGGATGGGGTGGCCGAATTTTTTTTCTCCTTCAAACTGCTTCAGGAAAAGGCCGGCAGCAATAGGGTGAGCGCCCAGGCGGGCCATGGCTCCGCCCCCCGCATGCCGCCACCACTTGGCATACTCGGCATGGGAACCACTGTGGGATTCTTCCCCGCGCATCTCCAAAATGGCTCCGGAAACGAAACATTTTTCCATTAGCTCCAGAGCTTTTTTAAAAGCAGGGGCATGTACCCAGTTTTCGGCATAGCAAAATTTCACCGGATGGGCGGCCATTACCTCCGTAACTTTTTTTAAGTCGGCACGGACTTTTTGCAACATCTCTTTCTTAGGGATGGCGCCGATTCTTTCATCCGGCTCTCCCCGGCCGAAATAACCCGTCAATGGTTTCTCGCAGATGATATGTTTATCGGCCTGGGCGGCTTGCAGGACCATAGGCAGGTGAAGAGCATTGGGGACAACAAGGTCCACTACCTGAATCGACCCGTCGTCCAAAATATGCCGAAAGTCATCGTAACACTTGGGGATGCCAAAACGCTTGGCCAAGTCTTCAGCCCTGGCTTGGTTGATATCCGCAATGGCAACGATTTCAACGGGAACCCCTTGCACCTGCTGGTAGGACCGCAGATGGAAAGCGGCAGCGAATCCTGCTCCCACGATCCCGACTTTCACGGGCATAGTCATCGCGTTTTTCCTTTTCGGAGAGGGATGGACTACTGAGGATAAGAGACTATTCATTAACGCTAAAATCTTGAGCGGTGTTTGTCAAGGGAAAAGACCAGCTCGCCCATGGGAAATTAGAGTGACCCTGTAAGCCCCCATCACCCCCTTTTTTTAAATTTTTATCCCCCGCTGATAGGGAGAAAGATTGTGATCTTGTCTCCCTCCTGGACTGTTGAGGTTGACAGCTTGATCTTCTCCACGCTGATCCCATTTACCATGACCACATGAGTCTGTTCAAGATTCCTCGGCGTTGAAGACTGGGAGGATCCTGCCAGAGAAGTTTGATGCTTGCTGCTGAAAAGATCCACGACTCCCTTCACGGTTGTTTCCGGGGTCACCTCGACCTCTTCAATCAGCTCTCCGCCCCCTTGGCTGGGATGACCGTAAAATTTAACCGTCACCTTGATATTTTTTTTCAACGCAGTGCAGCCTTTCCCTCTTCTTCTAAACCCAGCTCTTTAAGTTTTTCTGGCTTTGGTACACCCTGCTTATCCCAGTTGCACACCTGGTAATAGTCCTGTAAAAGGACATCCAATTCAACCACGTGCCCCTTTGCTGGACCGTCTGGCATGGGTTCTTTCAGGAGTCGAGGCGGCAAAGTATCTTCTTTTCCCGTAATGCCTTCCCTTAGGTTGAATAATCTTTCCAGGTTCCATATACGTTCGGCGGCCTTGAATAAATCCTGCTCGGTCAGGGTAACTCCCACAACACAAGAAAAGAGGCTCGCTAATTCTTTTATATCCATCCCCCCATTGTTGGGAGGAAAGATGCAAACCCCTAACGAGTCCATTAACGCCGTCCGATGGTGATAAAACTGAGCAACCGCTCCCTTGCCCTCTGTGGAAAGAGGGTCAATGTAGGGGGGAACCCCAAAAGTCTCACGGGAAATGAGGCCTCTTTCATGGCAACCGCCTCGAGGAGAGGTAGAGTAGGTAAGGGCCATGGACTTGGCTCCGCGAGGATCATAGGCCGGGATTTCCATGCCTTTCACCTGCATGGCGAAGTAAATCGAACTTCTCCCAATTTTTTCTGCAGCCCGCCGCGTTCCTTCAGCTAAGAGATCCCCGAGTCCTTGACGATTCCCAATTCGTCGCACCATCTCCACCATGGCCTGGTGATTTCCAAACTTTAAATCCAATCCTCCTAAGTCGGCCTTACTCAGAAGTCCCCTCTCGGCACATTCCATGGCAAATCCAATGCTGTTCCCCGTAGAAATCGTGTCCATCCCAAACTGATCGCACAAGCGATCCGCGGCAATGATGGCGTCAATGTTGCTATTCCCACATTGGGCCCCAAAGGCCCAGAAGGTTTCATACTCGGGGCCTTCCGTTTCAAAATCTTTATAAGGAGCCCTGGCCTTCGTCAAGTTGCCGCAAGCCACCGGACAATCGTGACAGGTGGTTTTTCGGATGACTCTTTCCTGTTGTTTGATGTGACTCACTTCATTAATTTCTTCAAAAACTCCTCCCTGATAATTCCGTGTTGGAAATAGTCCTCGCTCATTGACAATGAGTTGGTTCCTCGGCGTCCCAAACTTTCCAAATAAGGCTAACTTCTCCACCCCCCGTGCTTTTTTCCGGATGGCCGTTTGGAGTTCTCGGAAGGCACCTCGTTGGACGATGGGAACCTGGCGTGTCCCACTCACGGCAATGGCCTTGAGGTTTTTAGAAGCCATCACGACCCCGGCTCCCCCTCGGCCAACGGCCCTATAACCACTGATGATGGAAGCGAAACGAACTGCTTTCTCTCCTGCGGGTCCAGTACAGGCAATCTGGATCTGTTTATCTCCTCCCAATTCTTTTCGAATCATCTCCTGACAAGCATCGGTAAATTTCCCCAAAAGATGAGAGGCATTGCGGAACTCCACTTGCCCATCGTTAATCCAGAGATAAACCGGCTCATCCGCTCGCCCCTCAAAGATGAGCCCATCATAACCGGAATAACGCAGCCGGGCCCCAAAGAACCCACCCGCCAAACTCATAAGAATCGTCCCGGTGAGAGGTGATTTGGTTTCAACGCAGAACTTCGGACAAAAAGGGGCCCCCGTGCCGATCATCGGGCCAGCGTGGAAGATTAATTTATTGGCAGGGGATAATGGATCGGTGGAGGGCTCCAGTTCATCGAAGAGAATCTTGGCGCCCAATCCCCTTCCTCCTAAGAATTTAATAATCTTCGATCGATCAATCTCTTCTCGTTCAAAGTTTTTCCGAGTCAAATCGACCCGGAGAATAATATTTTTATATTCCTCCGCCTTCATGATCCACTCCCATCAACTTCATGTTTTTCTCCCGCCCCAGGGTTTATTCCTCCAATCAGGGTGATTTGAATTCAACCATGGCATCTAGGGCCCGGGAGAACCTACCAATATTATGCTAAATTTTGCAGCGTGGCATTCGTTAATCGTTCGGACGGCTTTTGCGGCCTCCTTTTCCCCTCTGATCATTTGGATTCAGGGCTAAAGGCCTCCTGAAAGATGGCAACGGCATCCTCGGGTTGCACTTCTTTAATGTTCATGTGCAGCAGTCTCTGGCCTACCTCATGGGCTTTGAGGGCCAGAGAAGGTAATTCCTCCTTCTTAATACCATAATCCCTCAGATAAGGGGAAACGTTCATAGCCTCTTGGATGCGCAAAATGGCATCGGAAGCTTTACGGGCGGCTTGTTCAGGGCTGAGCCCTTGCACCTTCTCCCCCAGAGCTTCAGCCACTTCCGCATAGATTTCCTCATGGCCTGGACAGTTAAAGCGAAGGACCCAAGGAGCCAATACCGCCAGAGACTGGCAATGGGTAAAACCTTTATGATCAAAAACCAGAGCTAAGGCATGAATCGCACCGAGCCCACTGTTGGTCATTCCGATCCCAGCGAGGGTTGCGGCCCGGGCCATCGCTTCTCGCGCTTCCATATCGGAACCATCGCAGTAGGCCCTGATTAGATATTTTGCGATCAAGCGGGTTGCCTCACCTGTATACATACGCGTAATGGGATTTGCGAAGCAGGAAGTGTGGCCCTCCACGGCATGAACCAAGGCATCCAGTCCCGTCTCTGCTGTCAGTTGGGGAGACATCTGCCTGCTCAGTTCTGGATCGACGATCGCGGCTTCGGGTACCGTCCTGGGATCCCAAATGGATTTTTTGGTTTCTTCTTCCGGAACACTGACCACAATGGCCTGAGTGGTCTCCGTGCCGCTTCCAGCCGTGGTAGGAATCAGGATCGTGGGGATGCCGTTTCTCTTCAGCAAATTGCGTCCCAAGAGTGGCCGCATTTTCCCCCCGTGAACGGCTACCGCCGCCGCCCCCTTGGCCAAATCCATGGGAGAGCCGCCGCCAAGGCCTACGATTAGATCGAAGCCCTTCTCCCGGATCACTTTTGCGCATTCTTCCATGATCGCCACTCCCGGTTCAGGCGTCGGGTTGATGAAAATGTCAACACGCCGGGCATAGCCCCCCATTGCCTTTAGCGCTTTTTCCAGAATACCCAGTCTTTGCACATTGGGGCCGGTGACAATGAGGATGCGTTTGGGATCCCTCTGTTGGATGATCTTCTCTATAGACTGTAAGGATCCGATACCCATGCAAAGGATCCTGGGTAGGACGACTTGATACATAGGCAATACTCTTGATGGGCAAGGCTCCCTGAGAATCCTTTTAAAAATTTTAAGGATTCGTCGGGAAAGTCCGGAATAACCCAGTCATTGAAGCGGGTGAAATTAAACGGCCAGCTATGCTACTTGGGGCAACCCCTCGATGACGATGGGTGCGCCCATAACTTTTCCAACATTGGCTACAAACTGGGATTCAAGCTTTGCGCGTTGCCCACCAATGATGGACTCGTAAATCCTTTTCATTTGCCCTACGGCATTGGCATTAATTTTGAAATGGATCCGGGTTTTGGTGGGGTTGATCTCTTCCAGTTCCAAAATAATATGCAGCTTCGTCTTTGATTCCGTGACCACTTTGCCAAATTTCTTGGTCACTTCTCCAGGTTCAGTTTCCCCCCTCGCCTCTAAATACCGATCATTCTTACGTTCTGTAATCGAAACAACCGCCTTGCTGTCTAAGGGAATAAGCCCAAGTTTTAGCCGTAAATCACAATTTACCGTGTTTTCATCGATTTTTTGAAAGGACCTGCAGGTCGGGACACATCCTGCGATAGCCGCCACGTCATTGAAAAATTTCCAAACCGACTCGACATCTTTTTCCGCAGTGAGATAATTCTCAATCGTAATCATCCCTTTACCTCCCTAGTTTTTAATGTAGATAGCCTTTATTATGACTCCCACCATTTATGGATCCCGAAATCATCGGCAATCACATTGGCTGCGATGAAGCCCGGAGCCCCAATGAACCCCCCGCCCGGATGGCAACAGGACCCAGCCAAGTAGAGGTTTTTAATGGGAGTTTTGAACTGAGATAATTCGGGGATCGGACGATAATACTCTAATTGAGCCTGGATCATCCGCCCCATGAAAACACCGCCTGCTTTCATGTTGTATAGTTTTTTCTCAATATCCAGGGGGGTGAAAGCAACCTTCATTAAAATGTTCTTTTCGTTGAGATTGGGGGCATATTCCCGCCATTTGGAGATGCAGAAATCCATATATTCCCCTTTGATCTGATCCCATTTTTCTGGCCCTCCGTCTTTGAGCGCATAGGGCACGGGCTGCCAGATCAATGCGGTGTGCTTTCCAGGAGGAGCCTGGATGGGATCGTAGATCGTGGGAACCGAGCAGAACATCCCCATGTGCTCGGGGAGTTTCCCGCTGCGGATCTCGGCCCAAAGAAGATCGTAGTCACGGGGTATTTCCAGGCCAATATTCAGTTTAAAAGCCTTATTGATGTTTGGGTCGAACTTAGCCGCGGTATGATTCGGAGGTTCATTTAAGGCCATATGCACCCCGAAGAGGGAGAAATCATCCAGTTTAAAGTTTTTGATCTTTTTGACAAACGCTTCCTCCAGATTTTCTTCGCCCACTAATTCCAAAAAGGTTTGTTTGAGATCTACGGCACTGGCGACAAATTTATTGGCATAGTATTTCTCTCCGTTAAGGGTCTCAACCCCTTTGGCTTCTCCGTTTTCGATGATAATTTTACTTACATGATGGTATCCCTGCGCCATGCCTCCATTGGCAAATAAGGCTCGCCATAAAGCATGGGCCATGACATGGGAACCCCCTATGCAAAGCTGGGAATGCTCAACCTGACTGACGGTAAGGGGGATTACCGTGCCCAAGCCTGCATAATCTGGAACAATCCCTCTGGGAATCGGCAATTGATGCAAAATGAGGGCTTTGACATATTCGTTTTCAAAATATTCATCGACCACATCCCTTGGGCTCAACCTTCCCATGCGGAGGAAGTCCAACCCTTCGGGAGTTGCCTGCAAAATGGTCGCTTGAGCGGCGGGAGGTTGGGGTTGGGTAAATAAGGCGGGGATAACGACAGATTGCATGAAATCCCCGTAGTTTTCGGCCATCTCGCGGTAGGTAACTGCATCCTTCTTAGAAACCTGAGCAATAGATTCACAGGTCTTCTCAATATCAGCATGCATGGTAATGGCCTGCCCATTTTTCAAGGCAATACCTGCCTGAACGGGTGGGCGAAAATACCGGGCATTAAATTTTTCAAGCTCCAAATCTTTATAGCAAGGCATGATGTTGATGGTCTCGTGGAAGTGGGAGTGCAAATTATGAAGGAATCCAGGAATTGTAATTTCTTCTGTGCTCAAACCGCCCCCGATTTCAATCCGTCTTTCCAGGATGAGGGTTTTCACGCCAGATTTGGCTAAATAATTTGCTAAGATCAGGCCGTTGTGGCCTCCCCCAATGATAATGGCATCATAATTTGACATCCTGAGCCTCCTTTTTATCCTAAATTGGCAGAAGGATTTTTAATCGGAGAGTGGAAATGAAATTTTTAGGCTATTCATACGACTTAGTTAAAGCGGCCCGTATCTGAATTTCGGCCGTATGCTTAGCGACCACTTAATTATTTTTATTTCTGGGGAGGAGGAATTTTAAGTGCTTTACATATATCGAACCCAAAATTTTTATCAATGGGGAGTACAGGAAGACAGGGTGACGTCTTCGGACAATGTCTTTCAGGGCATATCTTAGTTAGCGCAACTTTGACCAGAGTTCTCTAAGGTTATGCGTATTCCACCATTTTTTAATCTTCAAATCTTCACAAATAGCACTGGCCGCGTTATAACCCGGAGCGCCGGTGCAGTTGCCGAAGGGATGGGACCCGGATCCGCAAAGATACAATCCCTCGATGGGCGTGCGGTAAGGCGGCAAGCCCGGGAAGGGCCGATTCTCCAGCATCTGGTCGAAAGTCGCCGCTCCCACGCAATGGTCTCCGCCTTTCATGTTGATCAGTTTTCTCTCCACATCGAGGGGGCTGAAAGAATACTTGGCGATGATGTTCTTGACATCACAATTGGGAGCATACTGGCGCCATCTCTCGAGGCATACCTCCATGTACTCGTCTTTAACCCGGTCCCAGGCTTCCGGCCCCCCGTCCTTCAGGTGGTAAGGGGCGAACTGCCACAGGAAGGCCGTGTGTTTTCCGGGAGGGGCTTGTGTGGGATCATGAAGAGTTGGGACCGCACATTGCATCCCTGGCCTTTTTGGGGGAACCCCCTCATCAATCTCTCGGAGATGGGCTTCAAAATCGGCTATACTTTCCAAGCCTACATTGTAATTGAAGCCGATGTTGATGTCCGGATTGAAGGAGGCGGATTTATAACGTAAAGGTTCATTGAGAGCCAAATGGGCGCTGAAGAGAACCAGCTTCGAAAATTTGAACTTTTTAACCTTCTCTACGACATTCTTCGGAAGCTTATCTTCCCCTACCAATTCTAAGAAAGTCTGGGGAATATCCACCGAACTGGCAACGCATTTCCGAGCGTAAAAGCGCCGGCCGTCGTCCAGG
>JAOUFX010000654.1 GCA_029857975.1 Deltaproteobacteria bacterium
TTATCTCGGCATCCTCCCGGGGGACACCGACAATTTCCAAGGCCTTAACGCCGATTGCCAGCAACTCCTCGTAGGGAACCAGCACCTTATCGCGGTCTACCTTTGTATCCATGTTCCTCCATCCTTATGGTTTTTCGTGATTAACTTCCAGCCTTTGAGATTCTATGAATGATCGATTGCTTCCGTGCCTCCCAGCTTACTCCTTTTTTTATGCTCTATATTTTTTTTGCAGATAAATCAAACCCATCAGGCCTGCCAGACCCATAATTTTTACCCACAGCAAAGGATAAAAGAGAGCAAGGGCCGCTATTAATAATAAGATTCGGGATGGCAGAGAACAAGAGTGTATTAAAAAATTGCGGTCAAATGCTGCCAGGGCGTAAACCCCGGCTGCGCTAAAAAGAAATATCCTTGGAACGGACCAAAAAGATTCGGCATGGAAGCTGATTTCGGGATTGAAAATCATAATGAAAGGAATGATAAAACCGACCAGCCCCAACCGCCAGGCAATAAAACCGGTTTGCATAGGATTGGCTTTGGAAATATTTGCAGCTGCATAAGCGCTTATGGCAACCGGGGGGGTTATGGTGCACAAGATCGCATAATAGAAAACGAATAGATGCATCTGCAATAAATTTATTCCCATTTTTCCAAGAGCCATTCCCGCAACCAAAATCACCATTAAATATGCGGGCACGGTGGGGAGACCCATTCCCAGAATAATGGCCGCGCACATTGTTAATAATAGGGCCCCCATTAAGTTGTCGCGAGCCACGAACGTGATTAATTGGGAGAAAGATAATCCGATCCCCGTCGAATTGATCGCGTTGATAACAATTCCAAGAATCGCGCAAATGGCCAGCAGCGAAAGACCATCCTGCGCCCCCTTGCTCAGGGCTTCCAGGATTTTAAAAGGAGTCATTCTCATCTTGCGGTCAAAAAAACTCCCCAAGATCAGGGCCCCAATCCCAGATAAACAGGAAAAGGCAGGAGAATATCCCTTGATGAGCATAAAAACAAGGGTTCCCAGGGAAAAACCCAAGATGGTTGTCTGGCGAATTAATGCGATATCAAAAACCGGAATCTTTTCTCGGGGGATGATCCCAATCTTCTTTTTTTTTGCCTCTAAAAATACGGAAACCGAGATGGAAAAAGAGAATAAGATGGCGGGTAATAAAGAGGCCAGACAGATGCGCAGATACGGGATGCCGGTAATTTCAGCCATAATGAAGGCCCCCACCCCCATCACGGGGGGCATGACCTGGCCAACGGTTGAGGCGCAGGCTTCCACTGCCCCGGCGAATACCGGTCGGTATCCCACCTGGATCATCAAGGGGATTGTGAAGGTGCCGGTTGCCATGACATTAGCGGGGGGTGATCCGGAAATAGAGCCGAACAGAGCCGAGGAAACAACGGCTGTTTGGGCCGCACCTCCATGTATCCTTCCAGCTGTCATATAGGCCAATTTTACGAATACATCTCCCGCCCCCGATACCCGCAGAAACGCGCCATAGATTATAAAAATGTAAATAATACCCACCATAACCGAAAGGACTAAGCCATAAATCCCTTCACCGGTTAAACCGAATGATCCTTCTATAATCTCTGAAATAGGAATGGATGAATGGTGAAATATACCCGGCAGATATTGGCCCAATAAGAGGTAGGCGATAAAGAAAATGGCAACCAACGGGATGACCATTCCCGAAGTCCGTCTGGTAATCTCAAATACGACCAAAATGGTAACGGAGTAAATCAATAAATCATATACCGTAGGGGCTCCGGGCCGGTATTCGGCGATTTCAAACCACTCTACATAGATATAAAAAACAGATCCGATGATGGCAGCAATCCCAAGCCAACTGAGTAACTCGTCCAGCCGAGCGAAACGAGATTTTAAAAAAGCACTCCCCGGGCGCGAGAGGAAAATTATCACCGTGCCCAGCATCAGTATGGTACCCCTTTGCAAGGGTACGGAAAATTGGCCTCTTAAGATGGTAAAAATAATAAATAAGCTTAAACCGATTCCTAAGATTTTTACCAAATAGAGTTTCATTTGTGTATATTGATTATCTTTTGATAAAAATTCCATATGGCCCGGAAACCAATGAAATGAATGGGCGTAAGGAGGCAGTCTCCAAGAGATTGCCCCCTTAGTATAGTTCTGGCTATGGCAATCTTCCGATATTTACTTTACTGCGCCAATTTCTTTGTAATACTTCAAAGCACCCGGATGAAGGGGAGCCGATAAATTTTGCACGGACTCTTCTAAGGTGATACCTTCGAGTTGCTTGGAGATGGATTTTACTTCTTCAAGATGCTCCCAGAACATTTTGACTATATTGTAAACAAGCTTCTCGTCCATCTCTTTCCTTACGACTAACATTAATGGGATTCCCCAGGTATAAACGCGTTGAGTATTGACGACTTTCCCCTTATAGGCTTCTTTGATTTTCTGAGGGGAAAGGGTGATCATCGGCGTGTATGGGCCGACGGGAAACTCCTTTTGAAATTTGCTGAATCCTTCTTTGTTCATACTTAAGAGACGGACCGGAATTTGAGAGGCGAGTTGTTCAATGAGGGGTTGAGGAATTCCTCCCCATACCAGAGCATCGTCCAAACCAGCTTTATCGCGAAGCTGATCCATGGCTTGACTGGTGGCTAGATAAACGCCTTTATAATCTCCTTTGTCGATATCCAAGCCATGGCCTTTAAAAACGCCTTTGGTCATTATTCCACCAAATCCACCTGGATTGCCAAGATGAACCCGCTTATTTTTTAAATCCACAATTTCGTTGATGCCAGAATCGGCTCGGACCGCGTAATTACACCACCCGCTGTTAATAGCAAAAAGAGCCCGTGATGGATCGTAATACTTTTCCTTCGCCACGGCCTTTTCTTTCTCGAAAAGCAATATCCCTTGCTTAGCACACTCAAGATGAGCCGTG